>JAILPF010000327.1 GCA_024699575.1 Acetatifactor sp.
TGTAATATAAATGCAATATAATTTTATAATATATACTTTAGAAATGTGCCTTGGACACCGATATTATTTATGTGTCCAAGGTACATTTTTCTTTATATTTTTTTGTAAGAAAGACTAAAGATTTTTGAGATGTATCCGATAAACATATTGAAATGCAAAAATGCTCTGAGAAAGGAGGATGAAAATATGCGTATAGAGGCTTACACACAGGTACAGCAGATTTATCAATCTCAGAAAGCGAGCAAGGTGCAGAAATCTAACAGTGTCGCTAAATCAACAGATAACCTGCAGATCAGCAGTTTTGGACGTGACATTCAGACGGCTAAGGCAGCTTTGGCAGGAGCAGCTGATATTAGAGAAGAATTAACTGCACCCATCAAGGCACAGGTTCAGAACGGAACCTATTCTGTAAGCAATGAAAGCTTTGCAGATAAACTGTTGAAAAAGTTTGAAGAAATGAGGTAAAGCAAGTGGCAAGCTTGATGGAGAATCTGATTGAAGTATTAAACAATGAGAGCACAGAATACGATAAGCTACTTGCTTTGTCCCAAAAAAAGACGCCGATCATTGTGAGCGGCAATTTAGAAAATCTAGAAAAAATCACGGATGATGAACAAATGGTGGTTAGCAGGATTGCCAATCTGGATAAGATAAGAGAGGAAGTTACTGCGGATATCGCCAATGTATTGAACAAGGATGTCAACACATTAAAGCTTTCAAATCTGATTGAAATGCTGTCGGGCAGACCTGCGGAACAAAAGGCGCTTGCAGCGGCACATGATAAATTACAGGCTGTGGTCAGAGATTTGAAACGAATTAATGAGCAGAATGAGGAACTTTTGAAAAATGCGCTGGAGATGGTGGAGTTTGAGATGGCTCTGGTCCAGGCTACGAAGTCCGCTCCTGAGACTGCAAATTACAACCGTGGAGCCTACAACGCAGGTGACATCATGGGTGTGAATCAGGGATTTGACACGAGGCAGTAATGTATGCCTCCTTGTAAGATATAGAGGTGAACAATCATGCCACTAATGGGTAGTTTATATATAGGAGCATCCGGATTACAGACAGGTCAAAATGCGCTCAATACCACAGCGCACAATCTGACGAATGTCGACACTGTTGGCTATACCAGACAACAGGTACAGCTGTCGGATCGTTCATACATCACAATTTCCAAGAACCCGGAATCTATTTCCAACAAACAGACGGGTATTGGTGTCAAATATTCCAATGTAAAACAAGTGAGAGATTATTTCCTGGATAAGACATACCGCAAGGAATCCGGACGCAGTATGTTTTATGAGGTGTCCAAGAACGTGATGGAAGAGGTGGAAATTCAGTTGGGTGAGCTCAACGGGGAAGCTTTCCAGAAAGATATCGCCAATCTTTGGACAGCGGTTCAGGAACTTACAAAGGACCCCAGCAGTTCGGTAACGCAGGGGCTTTTAGTACAGCGCGCATCGGAATTTATCGAGAGCGCTTTATCTGTTTATGCGGGGTTATCTTCCTATCAGGATAATTTAAACCAACAGGTAGCTCAGCAGGTAAATAAAATTAATGACTATGGTGAGAGAATTCTGAAATTAAATGATCAGATTCGAACCATAGAATCAGGCGGAGTGGAGCATGCCAATGATTTGCGTGATGCACGCAATCAGCTTTTGGATGAATTGGCAGAGCTGGCTACCATTTCTTACGGAGAAGACGTATACGGAAATGTTTACGTTCAGATAGAGGGTGTGGATTTCGTGAAGGGCGGAACCTGCTACCAAATCGGCATGCAGGAGGATGCAAGTACCGGATTTTACACACCATATTGGCCACAGAATGCATCCTATAAAATCATGGATGACGGAACGAAACAGTATGTTATCGATGGAGCTGAGGTGTTTGATCTTACAAGAGAGATTTCCTCAGATAAGAATACGGATATTGGTGGATTGAAATCAATGCTGTTGGCAAGAGGTGATCGCAGGGCTGATTTTACAGATGTCACCGAGGAAAGATACGATAGCGTTTCACAGTCAGTGTTGATGAATATTCAGGCAGAATTCGACCAACTGATTCACAACGTTGTAACCAAGGTGAATGACATCCTGGCAAATGCTGCAGGAGTGAAAACCGGTGATTTGACCCTGCAGGACGGAACTGTTCTTGCCGGGGCAAGATTCTGCACAGTTGACGGTGAACGAATCAATTACATGAGAAATGAGGATGGCACACCGATTCAGATGTTCAACAAAGTGACCACCGATGCCTATACTAAGGTTACGGGAGCGGATGGAATAGATTATTACGTGTTCAATGAAGAGGATTATTCAAAACCGGATAGCTTGTACTCCTTGAAAAATGTCAGAATTGATCAGGGATTGATGCAGAGCCCGGCAAAGCTTTCCTTCATGAAGGAAGACGGATCGGTTGATATGGAGACTGCGACGGCGCTTAAAGAAGCGTTCATGACGGAGGAATACACGCTGAATCCGTATGTCAAGAAGCAGACCTCATTTGTTGACTATTATTCAGACCTGGTGGCACAGGTGGCCAACTCAGGTTATGTGTTCCGAAGCATTTATGAGAATCAGGAGAACACAGTGGAGTCTACCAGAAGCGCAAGAGATCAGGTGATTGGAGTTTCTTCGGATGAAGAACTTTCCAACATGATTCGCTTCCAGAATGCTTACAATGCATCCAGCCGATACATCAATGTCATCAGCGAGATGCTCGAACATATTTTAACTGCGCTTGGAAGATAAGCTTAACAGGCGGGAAAGGAGAACCGGATGCCTTCACAATTTTTTGGATTGAATATCGCATATACAGGACTTTTGGCCAGTAATGCAGCGCTCAATACAACGGCTAATAATATTTCCAATGTACATACAGAAGGATACAGCAGACAGCAGGTGAATCAACAAGCTGCGAATGCAATCAGGGTTTTCCAGACTTACGGATGCGCAGGCGCGGGTGTTGAGACACTTTCCATCGAGCGAATCAGAGATGACTTTTACGATGGAAAATATTGGGATAATAAATCCTTTGTAGGTCAGTATGACATGAAGCAGTACGACATGAAACAGATTGAGACCTACTTTGATGATGACGGCAAAAATGCCGGATTCCAGACCATATTCGACAAGTTTATGGTGACAGGTCTTGGTGAACTGTTGAAGGACCCTGACAGCGCTACGGCAAAGTCACAGTTTGTAGGTTTTGCAGGCGCTTTGACAGAGTATTTTAACGGCCTTGCAGGTAATGTGGAACAGCTGCAGAAGGATGTAAATCAGGAAATCAAACTGAAAGTGGATGAAATCAATTCCCTTGCAGGTGAGATTGCCACCTTAAATAAACAGATTAATACAATTGAACTGGCAGGCTCCAAAGCGAATGAACTTCGCGACAGAAGAACTGTCCTGCTGGATCAGCTATCAGAAATCATTGATATCGAAGTGACGGAGACACCCATTACGGATTCCAATAATCCGGAACGGGAAACCGGCGGTACCAGATGCCTGGTAAAGGTTGCAGGTGGACAACTTCTGGTTGATGCAAGCGAGTTTAGAGGTCTGGAATGTGTGGCAAGAAAGTCCTACGAGAAGATTAATCAGACAGATATCGACGGACTCTATGAAATCTACTGGGAAGACGGACAGCGATTTAACCTTTATAATGCTGCGATGACCGGAAGCCTTAGAGGACTCCTGGAAATGAGAGACGGTAATAACGGTGAGAACTTTACCGGTCAGATTTCTGCAATCGGTATGACCCCGGATGGCAGACAGGATACCGTCAGCATCACTGTCACAAAAGAATATTTAAAGGATTTAAACAAATGCAACCTTTCTGATCAAGGTGGCATCATCAATCTGGGAAATCAGGAATTTTATTATGATTCCTGGGAACTTAACTGTACTGTGGATGGCAACGGAGAAGCTACTTACACCTATACTTTTACGCTTTCCGACCATGAGAAAAACAGTACCAGAATTACCAATGACAGAGTCGGTAAGGTGGCTACCATTGGAGCGGAGCTTCGCTATCAGGGCGTTCCCTATTATATGAGTCAGATGAATGAATGGGTCAGAACCTTTTCTGCGAAATTCAATGACATCCTTACGAGTGGGGTTGATTCCAACGGTAACCCCGGAACTTACATGTTTACCGGAAAACTTGCGACGGACGATGCACAGTTTCAGTTCCCGTCAGGGACAAGATTTGACACCGGCAGCAACTTTTCGGTCAATGTGAGTGATGACAGCTATTATCGACTGACAGCAAAGAATTTCGGTATTGTTACTGCGTTGGGGCTGGATGCAACCCTGCTTGCCAACCGATACGATGCCGGCGACGGAGTGGAGCAGAACGACCTGCTGACAGATTTAAGAGTCCTTGTGACGGATAAAAATAAATTGGATTACAGAGGGGCTTCAGCGTCAGAATTTTTGCAGTGTATTCTTTCTGATATCGCCTTGAATGCGGCAGGAGCCAACTCCTTATATCAGACATATAAAGATATCTCAAACTCAATCGACACTCAGAGAATTTCCATCTCCGGCGTGGATGAGGATGAAGAGGCAATCAATCTCGTAAAATATCAAAACGCCTACAGTCTGGCATCCAAGATGATTCAGACTTTGACGGAAGTTTACGACCGGCTGATTTTAGAGACCGGTGTATAAGTCCACTGATGTGGCAGTTTGGAGGGAATTATGCGTATCACCAACAACATCATGCAAAGGAATAATCTTTCCAATATTAATACAAACAAAATCTATCAGGATACCTTGAGCACCCAAATGTCCACACAGAAAAAGGTGAATCGTCCTTCGGATGATCCGGTTGTGGCAATCAGAGCGTTGCGCCTTAGAAGCAACGTGACGGAGATTACTCAGTATTACAGCAAAAATATACCGGATGCAAACAGCTGGCTGAATGTAACGGAGGATGCATTAAAGAACTTATCCCAGATTGTGACCAATATGATTACCAACTGTACAAAAGGTTCCAACGGAGATTTGAAGTCCACAGACAGACAAATTATCTTAGAGCAGCTTGGAGCACTGCGGGATGAGGTATATGCGACCGGTGATGCGGACTATGCTGGCAGATATGTATTTACCGGATACAGAACAGATACTTCTTTAAGCTTCCCGGCAGCAACCACTCAGAATTATGAAATCACAGAACAGTTGCAAAACAGCGTAATTGATAAAGTTACAAAGGTCAATACCGGCGAGATGCTCAACTGGAACAATCAAAATTTTAATACCGGAACAATAGCCGGTATCAATGAGAACCAGATATCTTCCTCAGAGGTATATCGAATCCGCCTGTCTTATAATAACTGCGAAGCAGGTTTTGCACCTACCATTCAGGTGCCTGCAAAAGATGCAAACGGTGATTATATCTATGATGCTGATTACAATGTGGAGTACACAGACCTCGCATATCCCACAACAGTGATGCACAGCTACGATGTGGGTCCCAATGGTGAGAATCCATATGAATTTGTAGCTAAAAATCCTGATTCGGTAGTCTTCGTGCCGGAAACCGGTGAAATGCTGCTTGGCGAAAATGCCTACGCTGCTTTGATGAAACTGAAAGATGAGGCTTCTACGGTGGCAGATGAGGGACAGTTCAGAGTAACTTATCAGAAGAGTGACTGGCAGAGCGGGGATTTGAGACCGGAACATTATTACTATTGCGAGTCGGAAGGAATTCAGTACAATACAAATTATTTGACAGCAGCACCGGAGCGACAGAACATTGAATATGATGTGGGATTCAATCAGACCATTCGTGTCAATTCCACAGCAGATGAATGTTTCAAGCCCGGAATCGGACGAGAAGTGGATGACCTGATTGCGACGATGCAGGAGGTTGTGGACATTGAAACAGTCAGAGATAATATAAAAAATGCCCTTAAGAGTGCAGTGGGTGCTGATGCGGATGTACTGCAGAAACAATTGGCAGCAGCTGAAAAAGCATACACTTTGGCAAAGGACAAATGCCAGAAAATGTTTGAGGGAGGGATCACCAGTTTGCAGGGCTATCTGGATGATGCAAATTTGTGTATTACCAACTGCGGTACCAGAAGTGCTAAACTGGAACTGATTGGAAACCGTATGCAGAACCAGAAGACTACATTTGAAACTCTAAAGAGTGAAAATGAAGATGTGGATATCACAGAAGTGGCCATCAACTTAAGCAGTGCCGGATTGACCTATCAGGCGGCACTCATGGCAACCGGTAAGATTGCACAGACGACGCTTCTGAATTATATTTAAAAAGAGGATGGGAGGAAGCCTATGAAGATTGACACAAGAATATTTGGGGAAATTGAAATCGCAGAAACAAAGATTATAACTTTTGAAAATGGAATTATTGGATTCCCGGATTTGAAGCGTTTTACTTTGCTTCATGATGAGGAGAAAGGAAATCAGGTGGGCATTCGTTTCCTGCAATCCCTGGAAGAGCCTGCTTTTGCAATGCCGGTTATGGATCCACTGCTTGTGAAGGAGGATTACGACCCGGAGGTGGATGATGAACTGCTTGCCAGTGCAGGTAACCTGACACCGGAGAATATTCTGGTTCTGGTGACGGCTACCATCCCCAGCGACCTGACAAAGATGAGCGTAAACTTACAGGGACCGATTGTGGTCAACGTGGAAGAGCGAAAAGCTTGCCAGATTATTCTGGAAGGGGATGCATATCCTGTAAAATACCCGATTTATGACATTTTACAGTCAAGAAAGGCGGGTGTGTAATATGTTAGCGTTATCCAGAAAGAAAAACGAAGCGATTGTTATTAATAATAATGTAGAGATTACCATTTTGGAAGTAAAAGGTGATCAGGTAAAACTCGGTATCTCCGCTCCGAAGGAGGTTCCCATCTATCGAAAAGAAGTATATCTGCAGATTCAGGAAGCAAACAGAGAAGCTGTTAACGTCGATGGTATGGAAGCACTCAAAAATCTGCTGGGATAATCTGTTTTGACACAATTCAGGGAAGCGTAAAATTTTTGTGAAAAAAATTACGCTTCCCTGTTAACTTTTTCTAAGGAATCTCCGATAAATGCAATAGAAACTAGATTATAACTTTTGGAGGACTAATAAAAGAAGGTAATTTTTCACATGGAGGTGGCGTAAAATGACAATCGAACCATTAGCAAGTATAATGACTGCGCAGGCGCAGACATCGATTCCCAGAAACCAGAATGTATCCGTTGAGAAAGCAGCGGAATACAATAACGCAAATGTACAGCCCGTGGACAAAATTGATGCTACCACATCAGTGGTAGAGAATGCTCAGGGGAAGGACCAGTTCAACAAACCGGAACAGAATGACCCTCAGGCACAAAATGAAAAGATTAAAAAGGCTGTGGAAAAGCTGAACAAAAAATTGGATGTCAATTCCGAGGCAGTGTTCGGAATCCATGAGGAGACAAACAGGGTTACAATCAAAATCGTGGATCGCAGCACCAAGGAAGTTATCAAGGAATTACCACCGGAAAAGACATTGGATATGATTGCAAAGGTTTGGGAGATGGCAGGCATCCTGGTAGACGAGAAGAGATAGCGCCTGGAACAGGAGGAGATAATTATGGCAATGAGATTATCTGGATTAATGTCCGGCATGGATACAGAGAGTATTGTCCAGCAGCTCGTACAGGTACGAGGTGCGAAAGTGGATAAGGCGAAAAAAGAGCAGACCAAGCTTCAGTGGAAGCAGGATGCCTGGAAAGATTTAAATACAAAAATAAAGAATCTGCAGTCCAAGTATCTGAGCACCATGCGTTTTCCCGATGCTTACAGCAAAAAGACTACGACTGTGTCAAACAGCAGTATAGCGAGTGTAATCACCGGAGAAAAGGCAGTAAACGGTGTGCAGCATCTGGAAGTGAAGAGCCTGGCAAAGACCGCTTATCTGACAGGTGGGACTGTGGAAAAGCGCGAGGGCGCAAGCAGTGAGGAACTGAGTGCACTGACTAAAATGAATGATTTGATGACCTTCGAACAGGACGGTGAAGGAAATGAGATTTCCAAGAATCTTGTTCTGAAAGGTGTTGGAGATGAGGATGTCAATATTGAGTTGACCTCTGATACTACCATTTCAGATATTCTCAATAAGCTGAAGGAGAAAGGGCTGAATGCCAACTTTGATGCAAAACAGCAGAGATTCTTCATCAGCGCAAAGGATTCCGGTAAAAACGGAAACTTCTCTATCGAAGGTGATGATACCACGTTGAAAGCATTGGGACTCAATGTGGTTGACGAAGACTCCGAGGAGAGCGGGGCAACCTATATTCCCGGGAAAAATGCAGAGATTAAGCTAAACGGAGCAACCTTTGAGAGCAATGATAATGTATTTGAAATCAACGGTTTGACCTTCACAGCTCTCAGTGAGACAAAGGAAGGCGAGAGCGTTACCGTTACTACGCAGCAGGATACAGATGGTATCTATGACATGATCAAAAACTTCCTGAAGGAATACAATACTGTTATCAATGAGATGGATAAGCTGTATAACGCGGAAAGCGCAAAAGGCTTTGAACCTCTTACCGATGAAGAGAAGGAAGCAATGTCTGAGAGTGAGGCTGAGAAGTATGAGCAGAAGATTAAGGACGCTTTACTTCGAAGAGATTCCTCTCTCAACAGTATCAGCTCCGCAATGAGAGAGACCATGATGAAGGGCGTGGAGATAGATGGAGAGAGCATGTATCTTGCCGACTTCGGAATTGGTACACTTGGCTACTTTGTCGCACCTGACAATGAAAAGAATGCATATCATATTGACGGTGACGCTGATGATGCAGATACAGCAGGCAACGCAGACAAATTAAAGGGATTGATTGCCAGCGATCCCGATAAGGTAATCAATTTCTTTACGAAACTGTCACAGAATCTCTACACTGAAATGTCTAATCAGTCTAAGTCAGTAGAGGGATATAGAAGCTTTGGTAACTTCTACGACGATAAGAAGATGAAGTCAGATTATGATGACTATACCTCTAAAATCAAAGATTTGGAGGCAAGACTTGCAGACTATGAAGACAGCTGGTATTCCAAATTTGCCAAGATGGAAACAGCTATGGCAAAGATGCAGGACAATATGAGTGCTATAACAAGTTTAATCGGAGGAGGTTCATGACATGGCATTACCCAATGCATATGCGCAATACAATAACAGTAAAATATTGACAGCATCTCCGGCGGAGCTCACGCTGATGCTGTACGATGGAGCAATCAAATTCTGTAATATCGCAATCCTTGCGGTGGAACAGAAGGATATTGAGAAAGCAAGCAATAATATTATCAAGACAGAACGGATTATTGATTACTTCCGCCAGACCTTGGATATGAGATTTGAAGTGGCTAAGGACTTTGACAGAGTTTATGAGTATTTGAGTCATAGACTTGTCGAAGCAAATGTCAAAAAGGATAAGGAAATCCTGGAGGAAGTCAATGAGCACATCCGTTCCATGAGAGACACTTGGAAGGAAGTAATGCGCATCAACAAAGAAAAGGGGACTGCCTGATGGAGAATCAGCTCACACTCATGATTGAGAGCATGGATAAAAAGCTTGCGGTCATGGAGGAAATTCAAAAGTACAATGAAGAGCAGGCAAGTGTTTTTCAAGAGGGCAGAGCCGATATCGCAACCTTTGACCGGGATGTGGAGCTTAAGGATGAACTGATAGAGAAGCTTATGCTTTTGGACAGTGGCTTTGAGACCATGTACGAAAAGCTTGCCGAGCAATTAAAAAACAATAAAGAGCAGTATGCTGCGCAGATCAGAACACTTCAGGAAAAAATCAAACAGGTGACAGCCATGAGTGTATCAATCCAGGCGCAGGAAAAAAGAAACAAAGCTCTGATCGAGCAATACTTTGCAAAGGAGAAAGAGGGCATCAGGAAGAACCGCCAGTCATCCAAGGCGGCATATGACTATTATAAGAGCATGAGTCAGAGTAATATGAATTCTTCCAGCTTTATGGATAGTAAACAATAGACAACTATCTACCCTCCCTAATCTATACTGTACTATCAGCATTGAGACCGGTGATTGTGAAAATCATGCGGTCTCTATGTTGTTGTGGGCCGTAGACTTTCGGTAAAAAATTAGTATCTTATCTTGACAGCATAATGCAATGTGATAAAATAACATCAAAGCATACGAAATTCTTCTTTTTCTATTTTTCTAAAAATCTTTTGCAGAAATCTATGCTTATTTTCCGTAATATTTAAAATGATTGGTGAAAAAACGGTTATATGAATAACATTCAGATTACTCATTGTGATGGTGTGAAAACAGTTGAAATTAATTCTATTCAATTTAGCGGTAAAAGAAAAATTGATTGGGACAGTGTTGAAAAATATTTGAAACGCTATATTGGACAACATTACCAAATAGACGAAACAGATGATATGGTATACATTGGTTCCGATTTCCCGGACGAATATGCCAATAGTAAATATAGTGCTAAAGCGTTTGGGACTATTGGAAAAGCAAAAGCGAATGTGGCGCAGGCAATTCCGGAATTAATTCAGACAGCTACAAATATTATATATCGTCCGAATTTTGACAGTAAACATAATAGAGACGCAGCAAACGGATGGTTCCGTTGTACAATTCGCTTTACCCTTCCAGTAATGGATGATAAGGGGAATACTGTGGGGAAAAATTACTTTCGAGGGAGAATGATTATTAGATGCACTTTTGAAAATAGATTATATTTATACGACATTATAGATATAAAAAAAGAAATGTAGTACCCCGCATAAGTATAAACTGTACGGCACAAAACCACATTTCTG
>JAILPF010000114.1 GCA_024699575.1 Acetatifactor sp.
ATTCCACATCAATAGGGACATACAGAAGGAGTGGATGGATTATGAATATCATTAAGAATCAAAGAATACCGATGGGTTTGTCGCTGATATTAGTGTTGAGTTTAACGTCAGCTTGCGGTATCCAATCAAGCGATATAGCTGAGAAAGATGCGGATTCTGAGATTAAAACTAGTTCGGAAGATTACTTGCCAGATACTTCATCCTGGACCAAATCGTTAACAGATAATGAATTATTATCTGTTAACTTGGATGGCGATAAGTTGGCTGATGAAATTATCTTATCTTATGAGGATTATGAGGGAAGCCAACGTATTCGAGATTTTTATGTATCTATTAACGAGAGCTACAAAATAGGCTTATCAGAGAATGGCGATAAACTGTCGGATGAACAAAGGGATATGACTTTGGAGAACGTACTTGCATTTGATTATAATAAGGATTTACAGCCGGAATTTGTTTTCCTTTTTGATACACATGGTGCCGGAGGGAATGGAACACATGTAGCTTGGATATTGTGGGTTGATGATAATCCAAGGTTTGAAATGTTAGATTGCTTAGAATATTATGCAGAAGGTGAAGGGGATTGCACAGAAGGGGGATTAGATACTTTATATAAAATTGAGCGAGTTGAAGGCGATGATTCAAAGATGAAAACATATCAGTATTCTTATCTGGATGGACATTCAGATTATAATGGGGATTTAGTATCGTTAATTGGTTATGATAACGACCATGATGAGCTTATGGTCTTAGATTCATGGAAGGAGAACAATGATTAAAAGATAATAATGAATTTGATGAATTAGGAGGGTGCGGGAAGATGTTTTTGCCAGTGTGCAGGATTTAATGAATGAACTACAGCTTATCTATACAGAACAGTATATTGCTGATCATTTTTTGACAATGCAAAATTCAGATAGCCCTTTATTTATTGATTTTGATGGTAGCTTGTATAGAAATATTGCAGACGGTTATCCGCAATTATGGAATGACAGCTATACGGTCGAAAAGAATTCCTCAGATGAAATCATTTTAGCGTTTACAGAGGATGAAGAAGCTTTAGATGCTGGTTTTATTATGAAAATGCAATTAGTTCAGATAGATGGGAAATGGTTTATTAATCAATTTGAGGAAATTCCACATCAATAGGGACATACAGAATGAATAAACATCCGAGACAAATCGTGGAGGATAACCTCCTTATTTTAGTTTGTTTTTGCCCAAGTCTCGGTCTTCAAGTCCGGCCACCAGCAGTATATGTTTTTGTTAAAAGCCTGAGAATTTGTGGTTCTTGGGCTTTTTTCTTTTGAATTTCAAAGTGATTTATGGATTTGTTTTTAGGTTTATTGGAAGGATTATTTGCTTGCGTTTATCAGGAACTGCTGATATCATAGGGAATTGAGTACATTAATATACGGAGGATTAAGATGTTATCCCATTTTTCCAACTATACATTTCCGGTCGTTACTGCTATTACAGTGTTTCCGAGTATCGTTTGTCTCATGACCGTTCCGTTTCTTGTATGGAATTATCGGAAATACAATGGATTGTCCATCATGAGAGCAACTGTGATTTTTTCATTTGTTTTCTATATGATGTGTGCATTTTTCCTGACGCTGCTTCCGCTGCCGACTGTTGAGGAAGTATTGAAGAGAAAACCGGTAGCCTTTAATCCGTACTTGTTTAATAATATTCAGTCCGCTATGAAAAACGCCGGGTTTGTTGCTTCGGATACCGGTACCTGGTTTCTTGCTGCCAATTGGAAAAAATTACTCACATCCGCAATGTTGTTTCAGATTGTTGCGAACATTGTTATGCAGATGCCGCTTGGATTTTATCTGAAATATTATTTCAGGGTTTCATGGAAAAAAGCACTTGGGACTGGCTTTTTAGTCAGTTTCTTCTATGAAATGACACAGCTTTCCGGAGTATGGGGAATATACCCTTATGCCTTCCGTTGCCCGGATATTGACGATCTGATGAACAATACATTAGGCTGTATGATCGGATTTGGGGCAGCACCACTCCTTATGCGTTTCTTACCATCAGTGGAGGAAATGGATGAAATCGCAGCTAAGAGGGGAGAGAAAATGGAAATTGTGCGTGCTTTTTCTGCATTCTCTGTTGACTGGATCGTTTGCAACCTGATCAATCTGGGCGTGAATTATGTGGCTGCACATTATTTTGCGAGATTTATTTACTCTGACATATTACAGGTAGAATTATTAAAATGGGTTCTTCTCGGTCTCTATTTCGTTGTGTTGCCGAGGCGCTGGAAAAAACAGACTATTGGAAATGCCCTTGTGAAAGTACGGATCGTCAGTGATAACGAAGGAACGTCAGAAGTGACGATCAAGGATTTACTCTATCGAAATCTTATTTTGTATTTTGCAGAACCGATGGCGGTGCTCATTTCCATCATTTTAATTATGAGCACTGCGACCTCTTATATCGAAGAGGGTTTTACCAATCTTGAACGAACTGTGTTGACTGGGGCTTGTATTATTTATTTCCCGATTGTGTTCATCATTTTGATGAATAGCATTTTGAAAAGGGGTGGTCTGCCACACAACACATGGACGAAAACCCATCTGGAATTGGAATAATCGTGACCTTAATGTTAATTTAATCAGTAGATAAGAGGGGCAACCTAATTTATTTAAAAGCCTGAGAATTCGCAGTTCTTGGGCTTTTTTCTTTTGAATTCCATCTTGGTTTTGAGTGGACTAAAGGTAGACCTATGCGGCAATGTGGTATATCGGTCTTTGGATATTGACTCGTCCCTTGGGGCAGGGTTTACAGTGTTTATAAGAAACTGTAAAACTGCCGGAGGGACGTTTTTATGTCTGTACTTCGTATACTGATAAAAAGAAACAGAATATGGGTCGCGATATCGATTATACTTTCGCTTGTCGCGAATCTCACAAATATGATCTATATGTATTATGTCGGAGAACTTGTAAATAAGATCGAAGAGAGGGCGGTGGTGAGTATGGCATTTATAGTTCTGCTAGCAGCCTTCATACTATTAAGTGTGGCAACGCTTTTTATGAACCAGTATGTGGGACGTATCACCGCAGAGAAGATGGCGCATACACTGAGAATCGGTTATGCATCGAAGCTGATACACCGTTCGGCGGAGCAGGGAAAAGAATGTGACACGGCGGCTGCGATGTCGGTCGCACAGAATGAACTTGCACAGTCAGACGGATATCTCACGAATACGTTCTTTGATATCACCGGAATGCTCTTTACGGGAATTCTTGCAATGGCATTTATGTTTCTTCAGAATGTGCTCCTTACGCTCGTGCTCCTTATTCCGACACTGCTCATTTTGATATATGTGGGCTTCTCAAGCAGAAGTCTTTCAACGATAGTATCTGCGGCACAGGATGAGAAAAGGAAGATGAATCAGGCAGGCTTTACGACAGTTCACGCATTTCCTGCGGTAAAGATCTTTGAGGGAGAAGAGCTCTGTAAGAAGGCGATGGATGAAAGACTGGTCAGCTGGACAAAGCATCAGACGAAGGTTGGAAGGTTTGCGGCTCTATATAATACACTTTCGGGAATACTGTCCAGGGTTCCGCTCATGCTGCTCCTTCTGGCGGGGGGATATATGGTCATTAAGGGAAAGATACTTATGGGTACGCTGATACTTTTCCTGAATCTTCAGAACAGCCTCACTCAGGCGATAATGAACCTTCCGAACTGGATTGCGGGCTTTAAGGTATTTACGACAAATCTGTCGAGAATAGAGATAGAAAAAAGAGGTTGAAATGATAGAGTTAAGAAATGTGACATATAAATATGAGGACCATCCGGTTTTCCAAGGGATTTCCTTCAGGGTGGAAAAGGGACAAAAGGTCGGGATAGTCGGAGAGAGCGGATGCGGAAAGAGTACACTGCTAAAGCTGATAGCGGGACTCTATACACCGGCATCCGGAGAGATTATCGTGGCGGGAAAGAGTGCTGCTGCAGAGATAACGAAGAAGGTTACTGTAGTCATGCAGTCGCCGATGCTACTTCCGATGTCAATCCGTGAAAATATTACCATGGGTCATGATTATCCTGAAGAATGGATAGACATGGTGATAGACGCGGCAAATATCAGAAGCTGGATAGATACGCTGGATAAAGGACTTGATACTTATCTGGGGGATCGTGCGGATGAGTTGTCGGGCGGTCAGGCACAGCGTATAGCAATAGCAAGAGCCATATGTAAGAATGCCGAGATTCTTCTGCTGGATGAACCGACTTCGGCGCTGGACGGCGAGAATGCTGCTTGTGTGCTTGAAGCTTTAAACCGTTATGCAGCTGATAAAACGGTGATACATGTAACGCATAGACCGGAGCACCTTTCCGGATACGACCGCATTTTTTCGATGAAGGCCGGTAAATTATCAGATGAAACGGCAGGTGTGATTATTTATGAATCATAGAGTTATAAGAATATTAAAGGAGCTGGGATTATGGAAAACCTTTGTAATAGTAATGATCCTGAGATCGCCCTTTGATTTTCTGAATTCCGTGCTTAATGCAAATATGCTGGAGAGCTTTATACGTCTGACGGATCAAAGAGACGGAGATAATCTATCACGGACTTTCTGGATCTTCCTACTTTTCACACTTCTGCTTTTTGCGTATAATGCAAGTATCTGGGCGACCGTGGCAGTAAAGACGGATATGATGCTGCACAGACGTCTCAGAATGAAGCTGCTTGAATCAATGCTGTCACGTACCCAGCAGGAAATGGAAGAGTACTCGGAGGGTGACTGGATCACGAGACTTAACAGTGATGTGGATAAAGTAGCGGATTATCTGACAGCACCGATAAACTTCATGCATTCGATGATCGCGGTAGTTAATTTTGTACTTTCATCGGTGATACTGATAATGCTCAACCCGACACTGTTCGGTGTGTCATTATTTCTGATGATACCCTTCTTTATACTGAGCAGTATCGTGATAGTAAAAAATATACCGAAATTCAGAAAGAATGCACAGGAATCCTTCGCGAGATATACGAACTGGATGGAACCTATCATTGAAGCGGGAGATGCGATCACTGTATTTGACGGACAGGATATTGTACTGGATAAGGTGAGAGAAGAAAGTGAGAAGATCATGCGGGAAAATGTGAAAGCACACAGAAGGACAGCATGGTCTTTGGCGGTATCTGCCGCATCCGGAATGACGGGATATCTCTTGCTTCTTCTTATCGGAAATAGTATGATTGGAACTATGATAAAGGATTTCGCTGCGCTTATAAAGATAACGCAGTACCGCGGACGTATGATGATGGGAGTAATGTGTGTCAATTCGGGAATAAACAACATGAAGTCGAATCTTACGGGAGTGGTAAGAGTGGATGAAATCCTGAAAGCTGAAACCACAGACCCCGGCTGAAATATGAAAGAAGAGGGGACGTAAAAGATATGGATCTGAAAACGGAAGGCAATTCGGATTATCAATTATTAAAAATAGGCGAGCTTGCGGCAATGGCAGGAATATCCGTTAAGGCAATGCGGGTTTATGAAAAGAAGAATATCATAAAGCCTGTTCATGTGGATGAGGAGAACGGATACCGTTATTATTCGGTCGGTCAGCTTCAGCAGGTGGAGGCATTGCTTGCACTTCAGGATATGGGCTTTGCGCTGAATGAGATTGCTCTTATTATGTCGGGCCGAATCAGTAAGGAAGAAATGTCCGATCTTGTAGAACAGAAGAAGGCGCTTCTGCAGGAACTTATCTGGAAGACAGAAGCGAAGAGGAAGGCTCTCGATCATATCAATAGAGACTTCGAGCAGTGGGCAGGCAGTGACAAGACAGCACAGATGACTGAGGAGGAAAGGGCGAAGAGTCTTGCAAAGCTTTGCGTTTTAAATGAGGAAAATGTTCGCCAGACTTTAAGTGAAGCAGTCTGGCTGTAAAAAAAGATACTAATGTGTGGTAATTTAATAAAAAACGACAGCAGAGGGACGAGCTAAATGAGAGAGATTTTTATTGGAGAACTAATCAGAAAAAAACGAAAAGAACTTAAATTATCACAGGCTGATTTAAGTTTTGGAATATGTGATATATCAACGTTGTCACGAATTGAAAATAAGCACCAAACGCCGACAAGAAACGTACTTAACGCATTATTGGAGCGATTGGGAGTTAGCGATGAACGGTTTTACGCAGCAGTTACAGCAGAAGAAATGAGGATAAACCAGTTATATACCGAGATTACGAATGATAATGTAGAGTATCGTAAGGCAATCGGCGAAGAAAAAGAAAAAATCAAACAAAATTTACTGAGAAAACATGACGAGTTACGTCAAATAATAGATGAAGATGATAATATTTCCAAGCAAATGTTGGTTCGATCACAA
>JAILPF010000330.1 GCA_024699575.1 Acetatifactor sp.
CAGGCAGGAATAAAAACGGTTATTTTGGATCCGGATGTGGCAGGGATGATAGCTCATGAGGCAGTCGGTCATACAGTGGAGGCAGACTTGGTATTGGGTGGCTCGGTTGCCGGTCCCAATTTGAACAAGCAGGTTGCATCAGAACTTATCAGTATAGTGGATTATGCACACACCGCATTTGGGGAGCAGGCTCCGCTTCCTGTATATCTGGACGATGAAGGAGTACAGGCAAAAGATGCCGTTTTGATAGAGAACGGTATCCTGAAAGGGTATATGCATGACAGAAAATCTGCAGAACACTACAGTGTGGAGCCTTGTGGAAACGCGAGGGGCTGGAGTTTTTCAGATGAACCTTTGATTCGAATGAGAAATACGGCGGTTCTGCCCGGCAAGGACAAACTTGAGGATATGATTGCCTCTGTGGATGACGGATATTATCTTCTTTCCACCGGAAATGGTCAGGCGGATCTTACCGGCGAGTTTATGTTTGGTATCAATATGGGCTATGAGATCAAAAACGGCAAACTCGGACGCGCGATTTTAGATACCACTGTTTCGGGAGTGGCGTTTGAGATGATGAAGACCGTCAGCATGGTTTCTGATAAAGTGAAATGGGCAAGTAGCGGAACCTGCGGTAAAAAACAGCGTATGGCGGTATCCATGGGTGGTCCGGCTATCAAATGTGAGATTGCGATTGGGGGAAGATGATGAAAAAGATTGCAGAAGTGTCAGAACAGTTAAAAGGCTACATAGATGGAAAAAGTGGATTGAAAGCGCAGTACACAGTTTCTGAAAAAGAAACCAGGGAAATCACAATGGAAGATGGGGATTTCACCTTGTTTAGAACTTTGTATGATGAAAGCGCAGACATTAAAGTTATCAAGGATAACAGAGTGGGCTCTGCAAGTGTCAACAAAACAGATGAGGAGTCTTTGAGAGGGGCTTTAGATACGGCAATCTTATCTGCACAGTCAGGAACAGAGGATACTTGTTTTGATATTGCATCAGGCATGGAAGCTGAGTACTTTGAAATCGGCGTGTTAGAGCCGGACATTGACAGACTGATGATGCGCGCGAGGGAACTTTCGGAGGATATCACCAAAAGGCATCCGAAGGTGAAAGTGATGCAAATGATTTTTAGCCATGTAAAGCAGCACTCCATTTATCGTAATACTAACGGAAGTCTCGATGAAGTGGAAAAGGGTTATTATGATGTAATGGTGGAATTTGCCGGAAATGACGGAGTAAATTCTACCGGAATAGCAGGTTCCGGGATGAAAACAAAGGATTTGGAGCATCCATTTATTGAGCTCGGAAGCATGGAGAGAGACTTGCAGGATGCGGAAGATTCTCTGCATACAGTGGCGGCGAAAGGTAAATTTGAGGGAGAAGTAATCTTTACACCGAATTGTGCTGCACAAATGATGTATTTTGCACTGGCGAATTTTATTGGGGATTCTGTCATCCTTGACCAGACAGGATTGTGGGCTGGCAAAATCGGACAGAAGGTTGCATCCGAAAAGCTCAGTATCGGTATGAAGCCTTGGGATGAGCGCATCGTTGAACATGAGGTACACACAGCGGATGGTTTCCGCTCTGAAGATTACATGGCGATTGAAAACGGAGTCTTGAAGAGCTATTTGACTTCCATCTATGTTGCAAATAAACGTAAGGTGGAACGGGCCAAGAATTCCGGCTTTGACATCGTGATAGAGGGTGGGGATACACCTTATACGCAGATGGTAAAGAAGATGAAGCGTGGGTTGATTGTGGGAGCAGTTTCCTGTGGTTTCCCTTCTGCAAACGGTGAACTTTCCGGCGTCGCCAAGAATAGTTTCTATGTGGAGAACGGAGAAATCAAGGGCGCAGTGATGGAAACCATGATAAACTGCAACCTTGCAGATATGTTGAATCATATCGTGGACATTTCCAAAGAAGTGCTCTGTGACGGAACCATGGTGATGCCCTACATCGGTGTGGATAAGGTGGTCATTTCCGGAAAAGAGTAGAGTGGGAGAAAACGGTAATGAATAAAACGGTAATGAATAAAACAGAGATAACAGCATTGTTTGAGAAGTATATAAAGAAACTGCGGATTACTCCTTCATGGGATATTCGATTAGAACTTGTCGAAGATCCAACGTGGCCTAAGACTGGCGATTTCAAGATTGATTGTAATGACAGGAAGGCAATTCTTCTTTTAAATGTTATTAATCCAACTCAAGAAAATCTTGAGGAGGTTATCGTTCATGAACTGATGCATATAAAGATGTATCCATTGGACCAGGTAACAGAATCGCTCATTATCAACAGTTTCGAAGAAGGATCAGCAGCAAGCAATTTTGCTTATCAACAGTTTTTTACAGCACTTGAGCAGACCGTTGAAGAATTGGCGAAGTGCTTTTTGTTGGAGCATGGGGATAACAAAGAATTTTCATACGGAAGGTGCAAAAAAGGCAAGTCATTCAATGATCTTTACGAAGGCTTAAGAAGTATTGAGTAAAACAAATGGCGATTTGCTGGGATATCGATAAATCGGAATATGTAGTGTTGGACGTATGTGACCGCAAATTCATTATTCTATTAATGAGTCAACAGGTACAGCAATTTGAAATGACTCAAATTCCGCTTTAGCTTGAATGAGTCAAAAAGTAGGTGCAATGTGATGTAGGAGTAATTATATTATGAATCCATGGGAAGAAATCAGTTTGTCTGATTATGAAAACCATATGAGTCTTGATTCCGTAAAGCAACTTCAGACAATGAATAAAATGATGAAGAAACAGTTTGAAGCTTATCCGGTAACCACTGCCATGGTATTTGGAATTGCAGGGGGAAATGGGCTGGAACATGTGAATCAAGAAAAATACAAGAAGATATATGGAATTGATATTAACGAAGAGTATCTTGTGGCGGTAAAAGAACGGTATTCTGATTTGGGGGATACTCTTGAATGTTACAGGATTGATATTGCAGGCGAATCAGACAGATTACCGGAGGCGGAACTGGTTATCGCAAATCTGTTCATTGAATATATTGGATACGAGGCGTTTAAGACAGGAGTTTTGAAATCCGGAGCGAAATATGTGTCCTGTATCATTCAGATAAATGCAGATGAAGAGACTTGGGTCTCTGATTCACCATATCTTCATGCTTTTGATTGTTTGGATGCTATACATCATCAGATAGATGAAAAAGCACTAACCAAGACAATGAGCGAAATCGGATACAGTCCATTAATATCAGACGAGTACTTGCTGCCAAACAGGAAGAAACTTGTTATGCTTGATTTTGGACGCAATGATATCTAATAGGAGAAAATAGAAAATGCAGGAACTAGACATTGAAAGAATAAACAGCAATGATGACGTACGATTCTCGGAAAATTCCTAATTTGTTTCGTGTTTATATCAAACGGAATCATATATAATTATGATTAGAAGGGAGTTGATAGAGCATGGATCAGAAGAAAATAGGAGCATTTATCCAAGAGTGCAGAAAAAGAAATGGGTTGACACAATTGGAACTGGCTGGCAAATTAGGGGTGACTGACCGTTCTGTATCCAACTGGGAAAACGGAATATGTCTTCCTGATGCAAGTATATATAGTTTATTGTGTGAAACGTTGAGGATTTCTGTCAATGAATTGTTTGCCGGTGAATATGTTTGTGATGAAAACTACAATAGAATTGCAGATGAGAATCTTCTACTTTTGCTTGAACATAGAATGTATGATGCAAGTTCTAAAGAGATTAGTTTCGATGACTTTCATAATTCATTAAAACGAATTTCTGAGATAGCGGTGTTATTACAAAGATTTGACAGTAAACAGGACGCTGTGTCATATCTGGTGAAGGGTTCTGGGTTATCTATAGAAGAGTGTGGTACTGCATATGATTATTATATGAAAATGTTTGATAACAAATTATTATAATTTTTCAGACTGGATTATATGAGTGGTTAAATGCAACAAAATGCTGCGGAACAGTAAAGATTTACAATCATCTGACCGATACCTGTATTAAGATAACGTTTACTGTCTATTTTTATGTTGAAATGGATTTCAATGATGTCTACACGGAGGTGGATGATTATGACAGGTATAGGTTCTACTTCTGGTTATCAGCAGATAAGCAGAAACAATCAGGCTATCAATAGGGGGGCAAATCAGGCAGGTGAAGCAACTGCGTCTAAAAATCAATCTTCCAATATTGAAGGAAAAAGCTGGTCCCCAATCGACACAAAGAGTTCCCTTGTACCAAGAAAAACTGAATATGGAACAACCATTGGTGATGTTTCTCTTTCCGATAAGGCGAAGGAATATTATGAGAAACTGAAATCGAAATATCATAATCTGGAATTTATTGCCGTCAGCAAGGATATGAAGGCACAGGTACAGCAGAACGCGGCTTCCTTCGGCAATGCCAACAAGATGGTGGTATTGATTGATGAGGAGAAGCTGGAGCGGATGGCGACAGATGAAGCCTTTCGTAAGAAATACGAAGGGATTATTGCTATGTCCTCCAATAAGTTGACCGAGGCTAAGAACAGCTTAACCAGCAGCGGTGCGAGTGTGAAGAATTTTGGCATGAAAATTGAGGATGACGGAAAGGTCAGCTTTTTCGCGGTTGTAGAAAAATCTCAGAAGCTGCAGAAAGAACGTATAGAAAAGAAGGCTGCAGAGAAGAAAGAGCAGCAGGTCAAGGAGAAAAAGAAAGCTGAGAAAGAGAATCTGGAGGAACGTCGCCAAAAGGTTGATGATAAGGAATATGTAAAAATAGAAGCATCCTCTTTGGAAGAATTGATGGAGAAGGTGCAAAACTATTCCTATAACAGTGCAGCTGCTCGGGTTATGACTGATGCGGAACGCATGGTAGGTGCACATATTAACTTTAAAGGCTAAGGTGGAAATAAAAGCAAAAAGTCGCAACAGATGAGGGAACTTCTCAGAACTTTGGAACAAACGTCTAAGCAGGAATCCGAGTGGGAACCTAAAGTGTTTGCGGCTACTTCCAAGGACAAGGAGAGTGGGTTTTTAAATTTGTCCGGTACGCATGATGGCGCTGACGACAAAAAAACGCATAAACCATCCAATTATAACAGCAGGGAAGTAGCAACTAAAATTCAGCGTGCGAAAACTTCTGCAAGTGCAGGGCTGGCTTTGATTGCTGCAAAGAGAAAGGTTTTGGAAGTAAAGCGTAAGATATCTACCGGAGATGGAGACCCGAAGGAACTGCAGCTTGCGCTTACCCATGCAAGGCGCATGGAGATGGTAGCAAGAAAGAAGAAGCATCATCTGGAATTGGAAGAAATGGCGCAGACCACCGGACAGCGTGACGAGAGATTACAGCAGGAGGATACAGCCGCTGATATGAAAAATGCGATGATTTCTGCGCAGGAAGAAGAACTTGCCAAGAAGGAAGATGCCGTTTTTGAAGCCTGGGAAGAACTTTCTGACGAAATGATGGCAGACTTGAATGCGATGATTTCAGAATTGGGTGATGAGGTGCTTGAAGAGATGGAGAAAGCCATGGAAATGCTTGAGAGCATGGAGATTATAGACCCGCACATGAGCAAAGAAGAACTTGAGGAGCTTAAGAGAAAGCATAGACTTGCCGAGCAAAAAGAAATGGTTAAGGCAGATATGGACTATTTGAAGGGCATGATAAAACACCAGATGCAAATGGGTCAGGCTGTGCCGGGAGTAAGCACCGGCACAGTTGCCATGCCAACGAGCGCAAGCGTAGCCATGTCAAGCGTACCGGCAAGTGGTGGAAGTACCATAGATGTACAGCTTTAAACGAGAGGTGACAGGATGGCAGTAGAGATGTTTGGAAATATAAATGAAATGAGCTATCAACCCCGGAATATTAATTTGTTTGAGATGGCAAAGGAACAGAACCATAAGTCGGTCAGATTGCAAGATACACCGGTCGGTAAGGATATGCCGGAAATCAAGGTGGGCATTTCACCGGAAGGACTGCGTGCTTTGCATGGTAGTAAA
>JAILPF010000148.1 GCA_024699575.1 Acetatifactor sp.
ACGGCGCTGAGGTTACCGTACTTACCATGGGTCTTCCCAAGGCAGCAGATGTCCTTCGCGAGGCATTGGCTATGGGTGCTGACAAAGCAATTCTTGTTACCGATAGAGTGCTTGGTGGTGCTGACACATGGGCTACATCTACAACAATTGCAGGTGCAATCAGAAACCTTGAGTATGATTTGATCATCACCGGTCGTCAGGCTATCGATGGCGATACCGCACAGGTTGGTCCTCAGATTGCAGAGCATCTTGGAATTCCTGTAATTTCTTATGCACAGGAAATCAAAGTTGAAGGCGACAAAGTGATTGTACAGCGTCAGTATGATGACAGATATCATGTGCTTGAGGCACAGATGCCTTGTCTGGTTACTGCACTTCAGGAACTCAACGATCCCCGTTATATGACTCCCGGCGGAATCTTCGATGCTTGCAAAGCAGAGATTACTACATGGGGACGTGCAGATTTGAAGGATGTAGATGATTCCAACCTTGGTCTTGCAGGATCTCCTACCAAGATTGCAAAGGCATCCGACAAAGTCCGCAAGGGCGCAGGTGAGAAGTTCACTCCCGATTCCCCCGATGAAGCAGTGGACATAATTGTTAGCAAAATGAAAGAGAAACATTTGATTTAATGCGCTCATTCGAGTGAATGATAAAGGATGAAAAGGAGTTAACAATGAATTTAGAAGAATATAAAGGCGTATTTGTCTTTGCACAGCAGGTAGACAATGAGTTGAGTGGTATTGCTTTTGAATTGCTTGGTGAAGCAAAGAGACTTGCCGCTCCCCTGAACACACAGGTAACAGCAGTACTGATTGGTTCTGATGTAAAGATCCTTGTAGATCAGCTTGCAGAGTACGGTGCAGACCGTGTAATCGTAGTAGATGATCCTGAACTGAAGGAGTACAGAACTGAGCCTTATGCTCATGCTCTTGCTTCTGTAATCAATGAGTACAAGCCTGAAATTATGCTGGTTGGTGCAACAGCAATCGGTCGTGACCTTGGTCCTACCGTTTCTGCTAGAGTTGCTACCGGTTTGACAGCAGACTGTACACAGCTTGAGATTGGTGATTTCCCTTTGGTTGCAATTCCAGGAAAAGAGCAGAAGCACAATCAGCTTCTTATGACTCGTCCTGCATTCGGTGGAAATACTATCGCTACCATCGCATGTCCCGATAACCGTCCTCAGATGGCTACTGTACGTCCCGGTGTTATGCAGAAAATCGATCCTGTAAAGGGTGCTAAGGCTGAGGTTGTTGAATACAATCCGGGATTCAAACCCAATAATAAATATGTAAATATCAAAGAAGTAGTTAAGGCTGTTTCTGACGCAGTAGATATCATGGATGCAAAAATTCTGGTATCCGGTGGCCGTGGAGTCGGCTCTGCAGAGAACTTTAAACTTCTGGATGATCTTGCAGCTGTTCTCGGCGGTACAGTAAGCTGTTCGCGTGCAGTTGTAGATGCAGGCTGGAAGCCTAAGGATCTGCAGGTTGGACAGACAGGTAAGACTGTTCGCCCCAACGTATACTTTGCAATCGGTATTTCCGGTGCAATTCAGCATGTTGCAGGTATGGAAGAGTCTGATGTCATCATTGCTATTAATAAGGATGAGGATGCTCCTATTTTTGATGTAGCTGATTATGGTATCGTAGGCGATTTGAACAAGATTGTTCCTGCACTTACAGAAAAACTGAAGGCAGAGATCGCTGCAAAATAAATCATTTTCTGAATAACGGAAAGCCCCCAATTTGGGGGCTTTTTTGTTGACTATATTTATGGTATACTATTACATGCGCCAGTCGCAAAGAATGAGACCAGAAGGATATTTTCAATGAAAAGAAATGTTACTCTGTCCGAGATATCGGATGGGAGATTATATGAATTGAACGACATGGTGAAAGCAGATTGTCATGGATGTGTTGGATGCTCTGACTGTTGCAGGGGTATGGGGGAATCCATTATTCTGGATCCGTTGGATTGTTTTAGATTAACTGTTTTCCTTCAGCGACCATTGCAAGAACTTGTTGGAGACAAGATTGCTTTGAGAGTGGTGGATGGTGTGGTACTTCCTCATTTGCTGATGCAAGGAGCGGAGGAACAATGTGGATTTCTGGATACAGAGGGCAGATGCAGTATTCATTCTGCAAGGCCTGGTATTTGTAGAATTTTCCCTTTGGGCAGATATTATGAAAACGGCAGTTTTCGATATTTTTTGCAGACGAATGAATGTGTGGGTGGCAATCGCTCCAAGATAAAAGTCAGTAAATGGATTGACACTCCCAAACTGATTGAGAATCAAAAGTTTATTCAGATATGGCATGATTTACTGATGCAGGTGGAAGAATTAATTCTGTCGAGTGATGATGATACTTTTAGAAAAAATTTGACAGTATACCTGCTGAATGTGTTTTATTTCGAACCATATGAGGCGGGAAAAGATTTTTACGAACAGTTTGAGAGCAGAATAAAGCGTTTTCGAGAGATAGTTCCGCAAGAGGCGTAGAAAGGGTAGAAGAGAATGGATAAGATAGCAGTATTGATTCCTTGTTATAATGAGGAACAGACAATCAGCAAAGTGGTGCGTGAGACGAAGGAAGCGCTTCCGGAGGCGATTGTTTATGTTTACGACAACAATTCCACGGATAAGACTGTGGAATTGGCTGAGGCTGCAGGTGCAATCGTGCGACACGAATATAAACAGGGAAAAGGCAATGTTATCCGACGGATG
>JAILPF010000152.1 GCA_024699575.1 Acetatifactor sp.
GAAATGGGAGACGGGCGCAAGCACACCGGATATTTCTCTTCTACCGGGGATTTCCACATACTTCGGCGTGGCAATCGATGAGCTGTTTGCAATCCCGGAGGAAAAGCAATATGACCGGATAGAGAATATGTTCTGGAGGGAAAGACGAATTCCCCGGGAAACCTTCGAGAGCAGTGTGCGAAAGACTCTAAGAATATCAGGGCATACGAGGATTTAGCGTATTTATATAACGCCAGGGCAACCAGTGATCATGAGGAGGCTTCCATCTACGCTACAAAGGTATTGGAATTGGACAGCAATGAGAAGGCAGGCTGGGTTGCGTACCAGGAAGCGAACGGTGCACTATGCGGTGATGAATGGATTGATAACCATTTTACAGTTATCGAGTATTGTAAGAAGGTACTGAAAAAGGAACCGGGAAACTATCGTGCCCTATATACCATCATCGTAAACATGCTGGGGGACAAACGATACAACGACGCGGTTCCCTATATCAAAAAGATTGGAGAAGTGGCACCGGATTCCCACCAGATGCTGTTGTATTCCGGAGATGTGGCTTACGGAAACGGCGACCTGGAGGAGGCAAAAAAGCTGTGGAATCAGGCGGTAGAACAGTATCCCGACCACTGGGCAGCATACTGTGACAGAGCGGATCGTCTGAAAAAACTGGGATTCGTTATATTCTCTGGCGCAGGTTCACGAGGCGAAGGGTGACTACAAGGCTGCGATTCATGACTATGAGAGAATCCTGCAGCTTTTGAAGGATGATTATGGAACAACAGACGGAGAGCAGGTCGATAAACAGCACCGAGAGATAAAACGTTTGCAGAGTCTGCTCTAGAACGAATCCTCCGCCTGAAAGCTCCAAACTAGTTGTCAGGCGTATTTTTTCCCTACAATATAGGCAGGGATAAACAGTCCGCCTAAGAAAACAAATAGACTTATCATCAGAAAAATGACAAAGGAAAGCGGAGCAAAAATAGCATCAGCAAGGTAACATGCAGCCGGGAATGCAACCATCACAGCGATGGACCAAATGCGCCCGGCTGTCAATATATGAGGCCAGTTGCTGTTGTTAAAATGCATCCCGGGCAGATTGTATTCAAAGAGGCCGTCAGTGTAGACGCTGATTTTGTGTTCGTCATAGTAATGAGGCAGTCTAATCTTGGCAAAGAAACAAAAGTAGGCACCAAAGATTACAGCTAACGGGATATAGACCGGAATTGCAATCTGTACAAATAAATCATTGCAATATTTGTAACACAGGAAGATTTCTACCACACTGATGAGCAGGGCAATCACAAAAAATAATCCCCAAAGCCCGTTCTTCCGATAGGATCTTTCGATGTTCTCTTCCGAGAAAAGAATGGTATTCTTTACCAAATCTTCCACCTGTTCCTTTCCAAGAGAAGTTGTGTCAGACATGCGCTCACAGAGCAATAATTCAGAAACAGTCACCCCTAAGATTTCTGCCAGAGGCAATAGAAGTGCCGTGTCGGGATAAGTATTTCCCGTTTCCCATTTGCTGACAGACTTGTCGGAAATGAACAACATATCTGCCAGTTCTTTTTGCGTCAGTCCTTTTTCCTTGCGTAGGCTGGCTTCGAATGCTCCAAATTTTTCTTTATCCAGTTCAAACATACTCCCATCTCCTTTCAACATTATTATCACCCAAGGGAACAGATTTGGCAATCGCCTGTCGGGCGAGTGAGCGGATTTATGGCTTGTTTTGCAAAGAGACCTCTGCTATACTGATGCTTAGAGTATATGCAGTAAACAATAATGTGTAGATTGCGAGGAGAGAGTATGAAAACAACGTATATTTTAGCAATTGGGAACAGCTTTTCCAGAGATGCCACAGCCTATCTGCATGATGTGTGTGAGAACATGGGAATTCCTGTATATGTGGTAAACCTGTACATAGGAGGATGCCCTCTGGAACGCCATTGGAACAATGTGGAGAGTGGTGACAGAGCGTATCAGTATCAGGAAAACGGAGTTGTCACGGACAGATATGTCTCCATCCCGGAAATACTTCACAGTAAGCCCTGGGATTTCATTGTGACCCAGCAGTCCAGCCATGACAGCGGGTGGCTTGATACCTATGAACCTTTTGCCGGCCTGTTGTTTGAGTATCTGAAAAAAGAAGTGCCGGGAGCAAAGATTTGTATGCAACAGACATGGGCATATGAGATTGACAGTGACCACGGATGCTTTATCCGCTACAATCGCGACCAGCAGGAAATGTACAGACGCTCCAGAGAAAATTATCACACGATAGCTGATAAGTACAATATTCCCTTGATTCCCTGTGGAGATGTCATCCAGAATATTAGAAAACAGCCCGAGTTTGATGTGGCTAAAGGCGGAAAATCCATCTGCCGCGACGGATTCCATATGCACTATTTGTACGGTCGTTACGCACTTGCCTGCACCTGGGCAAAGAGCCTGCTGGGGGCACCGATTCAGGACTGCACCTTCATTCCGAAATGCGCCGATACCGAGGAAGTGACGGATGAAAAACTGTTGAATATTGTGAAAAAACAGGTGGAATCATAATGTCCACTTTACTTTAGCGCACAGAAGTGGTATAGTGGCTTTCGGATGG
>JAILPF010000333.1 GCA_024699575.1 Acetatifactor sp.
ATTGTTTTTTCACTCATTTTTTTCATCCTTACTTTTCATTTTTTATCGTTATCTTTGCCGCAAAATATCATTCTCAAGAAGTTTTACCATGTCTTCCGAAATCTGATTGGATGAGCCGCTCAACCTTTCAATTTTGCCGGCTGAGTCAGAAACAGCCTTGCTGATATCCTGTATGCTTCTGTCCGCTGTTCCAACCTTCTGTGCGATTTCTGCACTCCTGCTTTTCAGAATAGACATATCCTCTCTGATATCTCTGGTTACTGTGCCATACTCCTCCCCAAGCTCTGCAAACGCCTTATAATCCTCCATCACATTTTGCAGAACAAAGTTTTCAAGAGAGGTTACACTCTCCAACAGGTTATTCATTGCCTGCAGAACCTGTCCGCTGATGTCCCCAATCTCCATCACTGAACTCTCTATCTGCTCACTAAGTTTCTCCACCTGTGTGGCAACCACTTCAAACCCCAGGCCCTGATCACCTGCCCTGGCTGCCTCCAGCTGGGCATTCAAGCTCAAAATTTTAGTCTGCATCGCAATATCCCCAATCTTAGCCACAATAGACTGAACCTTTTTAATGCTCTCGGCTTCACTGGTAGTCCTCTCAAGTTCTTCCCTAAGCTCTGCTATCTGTTCATCTGCCTGAACCTTATGTTCTATGGCGATTTTAGAAGAATGGTTTGCTGTTTCACTGGATTGCTTGGTTTTCTGCTCTACCTGTCCAATCTGTTCTGCCAGCGTCTCCACCTGTCCGGCAGTATCCGTCAGCTGTACACTGATTGTTTCACCCGTGGCACTGCACTCCTCCATATTGGCACTCAAGTCCATAATTTCCTGATTCATCTCCGCAATCGTCTGCGCATTGCGTGCGGAAAGCTGTCCCACCGTGGAAACCAGATGTCTGATCTGTTCAATAAATCGGTTGATACTGTCTGCAACAACTTCAAATTCATCCCCGCTGCGAAGCTCGATTTTGCGCTCCAAATCGCCACTGCCGTCTGCAAGTTCCACTACTTTTTCATTTAACAGACTAAACTTCGCTCTCATACTGCGGCCGAGCAAGGATATCGCCACGAAGAGCAGTAAAAAGCTGACCGCAAACAACACAATAATCATCTGTTGCATCTGAAGAATCTGTCCCTCAACCCAGTCATAGGAAATATCAACTCCCACCAGTCCAACCACTTTTGAACCATTCATGATAGGGCTGTATGCACTAAGATGTGTTCCCCACTCATCCTCTGTCACTTTTGCATCAGAGGATGTAATCCCAAGGAATGCACCCTTCATGCCCTCATCCAAGCCATAGTATTCCTCTATTTCAGCGGGCTCCTCCGGATCGGCGTCCACCACAAAAACCACATCCCCTATTTCGTTTTTACGAAGCGTATAGATATATTCCACATCGCTGTTTTCCAGGAAAGAGGTCAGAATCGCATTGACTTGGTCAAAGGCTTCATTCTGTCCCGTCTGCACTGTGATTGTATCAAAGGTTGCACCATCTATCTGACCGGCAGCACAGGAAGCAATGTTTTCCGCCTTATTTCGAACAAGGTCAGTGAACGTTGTCTTTGATTTCACAACAATGATAAAGCCCTCCAAAAGATTCATGCAAACAATCAAGATCGCCATCATCGTCATAATTTGTGTTGCAATACCTTTTTTGCGAACCTTCATATCCTTCGCTCCTCTCTGGACTATTCAGCCCGGGGAAAATATTTTTCATACACCCGGAAAAAATCCGAGGTATCCACATCTGGATCATGAATCAGTGTAATCTGGTCCAAAAGTTTCTTATTCAATTGTCTTGCGAGGGAATCCACAAACACATCATATTCCTGCCCGAAAGCTTCTTTACGGCGTTTTTCTACAATAGAAAGCTTGTTAGCATCCGTCTCTTCTCTATTGAAGGTATTCAGACATTTAATAATATGATATCCGGAATCCGTTTCTATCACTTCACTGATTTCATCGGTCTCCAGCTGAAAAGCAGCTTCCTCAAAAGGCTTTTCCATCTCGCCCTTTCCAAAGGAACAGCTGATTACCTCGTCCTCACTGTATTGCACCGCAAGCTCTGTAAAGTCATACTCACCACTTACAGCCATCTGCCTGATTTCCTGCGCCTTTTCATAAATATACTGTTTATCTTCCTCAGAACATGGAACCGGCTTGCCTTCCTTATCCTTTTTCACCGTGTACAGAAAAATATCCTGCACAGTAATTGTTCTCGCCTCGTCATCACTGATTTCCGGATTGATATCACGGATTATCTCATCGTACACTTTATCTGCCAGTGCATACTCCGTATACAATTCCTCGATGGTTTCATAACGGATTCCCATCGCTGAAATTTCCTCCTCACTCAAAGAAGAATAATACTCTGTGGCAGCTTCCGCAATGCGTTGGATTTCCCGTTCGTCCAAAGCGGTTCCTTTTTCCTGTGCCAGAAGATACATGGTCTTTATCTGTGCTATTCTCGCGAGCACAACCTCTTTTACATTATCCTCCAGCGTGATATCCCCTAAAGAGGTCTCCCAGATTCTTGTCCCATACACTGCTTCATACTGATTCTGCATATTGGTTAGATAAACCATCAGCTCCTCTTTCTTACAGGAAACATTGTCTATCCGAAAGACCTCATCTTTAGCCAATCCGGTGGTAAAGACAACCCTGGTCCTCTCACCGTCCTTTCCACAGGCCGCCAGAGAAAAGATGATGCCCACCGCACACAGAACCGGCAGTAATTTTTTTACCCGTTTTTTCATCTATATCTATAGCTCCATATAAACAATTCATAAATATAAAATACCACAAACTCCGCCCTTAGTCGATAAGTTTGTGGTATCTTTTGCCTTGTAAAATCTTATATTTTTATAAATTCAAAATATTTATTCAATTACATGAATCCAACCCTTGGGTGCTTCGATTTTGCCCATCTGGATACCGGTAAGGGTCTCATACAGCTTCTTTGTGGTAGGTCCCATCTCGGTCATGCCACTGGGAAGGCAAATTTCTTTGCCATGGTCAACAATCTTTCCTACGGGAGAAATAACTGCAGCTGTTCCGCAGAGTCCGCACTCAGCAAAGTCTTTTACTTCGTCCAGATATACTTCTCTCTCCTCCACCTCAAGTCCCAGATACTCTTTTGCAACATATACCAGACTTCTTCTGGTGATGGAAGGTAAGATACTGTCAGACTTAGGTGTTACAACCTTTCCGTCTTTGGTCACAAACAGGAAATTTGCGCCACCGGTCTCCTCCACTTTGGTTCTGGTTCCGGGATCAAGGTACATATTCTCATCATAGCCTTCCGCATGTGCAGTCACAATTGCATGAAGACTCATTGCGTAATTCAATCCGGCTTTGATGTGTCCTGTTCCGTGTGGTGCCGCACGGTCAAAATCACTGACGCGAATGGTAAGTGGCTTTACACCACCCTTGAAATAAGGTCCTACAGGTGTTGCAAAAATACGGAACTGGTACTCTGTAGCAGGCTTTACTCCGATAACAGGATTGGTTCCGAACATATAAGGACGAAGATACAAGGTTGCTCCACTTCCAAAAGGAGGAACATAAGCAGCATTCGCAGCAACCGTCTTAGTTACAGCATCAATAAAACGTTCCTTGGGGAATACCGGCATCTCCAGTCTCTGTGCTGAAGCCACCATACGCTCAGCGTTCAAGTCCGGGCGGAATGTCACAATATGTCCATCTTCTGTAGTATAAGCTTTTAAACCCTCAAAACAGGTCTGCGCATACTGAAGCACACCTGCGCACTCATTCAACACAATATTTGCATCGGCGGTAATCACACCATCATCCCATGCTCCGTCTTTAAAGTTGGATACGTATCTTGCATCTGTCTGTACATACCCAAATCCGAGATTGCTCCAATCGATATTTTTCTTTTCCATACGGTATTTCCTTCTTTCCTTGGATTATGCTTGACACATTTGACTACAATTATTAACCTTTTCTCCAAAAAAGTCAATACGTTAAATCAGTAAAGCATCAGCATTTTCTCTCATATTTCAAAAACTGATATGCTATGTCAAAATAAGTCTGCTCATCGCTATCCGCTGTAATCTCCCACTCACCTGTCTCATCCAGATTTGGGAAATAAGCATCCGCCTCATATTCATGGTCAATTTTCGTAATGTGCGCCACATTGCAATATGGAAGCATCTGTTTATAGATACTGTCTCCGCCGATGATATAGACATCCTCATCATTATAATTCTTCAACTCCTCCAGCAATTCCTCCACCGAATGAACCACAATCGCATCCTTCACCTGATAATTTAAATCTGTTGAAAGAATAATATTGGTACGATTTTTTAATGGAAGCCCCTGGGGAAAGGTAGCAAGTGTTTTTCTTCCAAGCACCACAACCTTACCCGTAGTCTCCTCTCTGAAATGTTTATGGTCATTGGGAATACTCACCAAAAGATTTCCTTTATTTCCAATTGCCCAATTGTTATCCACAGCTACAATTAAATTCATGTTATTTTTCCTCCTGCCATTATATTGCTATCGGTATATCCTTAATCTGCTCTCCAAACTCATACCCCTCCACACGCACATCATCTCTGGTGAACTGATAGAAATCATGCACATCCGGATTCAGCCAGAACTTCGGCGCCTCCTTGGGCTCTCTACTAATCAGCTCTTTAATCAGAGGAACATGTCTGTCGTAAATATGTGCATCAGCAATCACATGAACGAACTCACCCACATTCATGTTGCATACCTGAGCCAGCATATGAACTAAAACAGAGTACTGCACCACATTCCAGTTGTTTGCTGCAAGAACGTCCTGAGAACGCTGATTCAAAATGGCATTGAG
>JAILPF010000251.1 GCA_024699575.1 Acetatifactor sp.
GAGTCAGAAGAGTCTATAGAATCGGATGAAACTGCAGAACAGGAAAAGATTCCGGCACCGGATTTTACACTGAAAGACCAGTATGGCAATACGCATACCCTATCTGATTATCGTGGAAAAATTGTATTTCTAAATTTCTGGGCAACATGGTGTCCTCCCTGCAGAGCAGAACTGCCGGATATACAGGCTCTCCATGAAAAGTATTTTAAGATGGATGACCCGGATGTGGTGGTTCTCGGAGTTGCCTTCCCGGGACTTGGCGATGAGCAGGATGTGGCAGGGGAAACCCGGTTTCTTGAGGACAATGGTTTGACGTATCCGGTATTGATGGATGAGGATGCAGAATTACTTCTGCCCTATTATATTACCGCATATCCCACTACGTTTATGATTGACCCGGATGGCAATGTGCTGGGGTACATTCCCGGTGGGATGACCAAAGAGATTATGGAGAGTGTCATAGACCAGTCGATGGAATTGAGTGGAATGAAATAATAAAGAGTATATGAAACGAGCATCTTACCTTTTGGTAGGATGCTCGTTGATGTTTAAGGATATTTTAAATAATTATTTCGCTTCAGCCTTTGCTTTCTTAGCGGCAAGAGCTTTCTCGGTAGGTCTTACAAAGATTAAGCTTAACAGCAATGCAACGATGTAAAGAACGATGGTTGCATACAGTACTGTCTGATAGCCGACAGGGTTTACAGAGTAACCGTCAACTTCTACAAACTCACCGAAGTGATTAACAATCCAGTTAGCCATCTGGTTACCGGTCAGACCTGCGAATGCCCATGCGGAAAGAGTGATTCCGTGGATTGCACTGATGCTTCCCATACCGTAGTGATCGGAAAGCAATGTGGGTACGTTGGAGAATCCACCGCCGTAACCTGCGTTTACTACGAAGATTAAAGCAAGTACAAGGAATACCAACAGTCCGTTGCCGTTACCGTTTTTGATACCGCCTGTAAGGATTACAAGACCGGTAAATGCAATGGAGAGGATGAAAATCATTTTGTAGATAGTATTTCTATCCTTCATGGTATCAGCCCAAGCGGAGAAACCGAGACGACCACCGGCATTGAAAATTGCGGAAACTGTAGAAATAATTCCTACAGAAGCTGCAAGACCGATACATTTTACAATCATCTTTTCCTGAGAAATCAGAGCCAGACCACAGGTGATGTTGATGTAGAACATTACCCAGATACCAATGTAGTTGGTGATAGGTTTTGCCTTGATAACTTCGATGATGCTGGGTTTTGCGTCTTTGCCCTGAGGCTCATGCCAGTCAGCGGGTTTTGCAAGTAAGAGATGTCCGATGAACATCAATACAAAGTATACACATGCAAGGATTAAAAACATTTTGTAGATTCCGCCTTCGCCAAGACCCTCAAGCATAGCCTGCATGATAGGGCTTGCGATTGCCTTTGCAGCACCGAAGCCTGCCACAGCAAGTCCGGTTGCAAGACCTTTTCTGTCCTGGAACCAGAGCATCAGAGTTTTAACAGGAGAAAGATATCCGGTACCAAGACCGATTCCCATGATAAAACCATAGCTTACATAGATACCAACCAGTGCCAGAACGCTTCCTTTATGTAATCCACCGTAGTAGATGAAAGCGCCGGTACCTGCCATACCAAGTGCAAAGCAGATAGATGCAATCAAGGAGGACTTATGGATGTCCTTCTCTACAATATTGCCAAGGAATGCAGCACTCATACCAAGGAAGAAGATTGCAAAGCTGAATGCCCATTCAGTTGCTCCCTTGGAAAAACCGATGTAGTCAGCAATCTCCTGACTGAAGATGGACCAGCAGTAAACCGTACCGATACTCATGTGAAGAAGCAGTGCGGGGATAGCGGCTCTGATCCATTTGTTGGTACGCCAGCCACCCTTTGTTTGTTCGTTGTTTGCCATATTTTCATACGTCCTTTCTGATAATAATATCATTTAACCTATGTTATATTATCACAAAACATTTGAATTGAAAAGAACGTATTATTTTACGCGATATTGTTTGCAAATTATAGGATAATACTGTAAAATAAAGACAACTGGTACAAATAATGACACTTATTCCACAGTAAAGGGGAACAAGCTTATGAAAGTTAGAAAAATCAGCATTGCAACTCAGATTTTATGCGCAGTACTTGTTATGTTTCTGGTTATTGATACGTTTCTTGGCCTTTCCATTTACAAGCGTACAGAAAGTCTGCTGATCGAGCAGATTAAGAGCAATGCGATTAGCCTTGCAAACTGTGTGGCGGCGTCAGTGGATGGTGAGCTTTTAAAACAAGTGGGCGCGGGTGATGTGGAAAGTGAAGCTTTCCGGACGATTCATGATACGCTGACGGTATTTCTGGAAAATGCGGATGTGGAGTATGTATATACTATCCGGAAAAGCAGCTCGGGTGGGACAGAGTTTGCAGTGGATTCCGATCCTGAGAATCCCGGACTTGCGGGTGATGCATTTGACGCTGATGCGGAGGATGTGAATGCGGTTTTTTCCGGAAGGGCTGTGGTAAATGATAAACCCTATACCGATGAGTGGGGGACTCATTTGAGTGCATACAGTCCCATTTATGCCGGTGGGAATATTGCAGGTGTTGCGGTAATTGACATCAGTGTAGATTGGATTAAAGAACAGACGAGTGTTCTTGCTGCTATGATTTTAGGCATCTGTATTGTCGTGATGATAATCGGAGTGGCAGTAATGTTACTGCTTAGCAGAATATTGAGGACCCGTTTCGAAAAGCTGAATACAAAAGTGGTGGAATTAACACAGGGCAATGGCGATTTGACCCGTAAAATCGAACTGAAAAGCGGCGACGAATTCGAAGTAATAGGTGAGAATATCAACGAACTGTTGGCATATATCAGAGGGATTATGTTGAATATTGCACATAATTCCGATGAGCTGAAAATGTCTTCCAGTAATATAGCACTGAATTTGGAGGAAGCCAACGTATCTGCGACTGATGTCAGTTCCACTATGGAGGAGATGAGCGCTATCATGCAGGATGCTTCCTCTTCACTGAATCAGATTGACGGGTTGATGGCGGATATTACAGATGCTTTCGGTGGAATTGTAAAGCGCATTAATGAGGGCAGGAATTTTTCGCAGAACATTAAGCAGGATGCTGTGAACATTGGAACTCAGGCTGTGAACGAGCAGAGAGATGCCAAGGAAAAAGCGGATGAGATGGCTAAAAGCGTTGCAGAGCGAATCGAAAAGTCCAAGGCGGTGGAACAGATTAAAGTTTTGACAGAGAATATTTTAAATATCACCAGTCAGACGAATCTGCTGGCATTAAATGCAAGCATCGAAGCGGCAAGAGCAGGGGAGAGCGGAAAAGGCTTTGCGGTGGTTGCATCAGAGATTGGTAATCTGGCACAGGATTCTGCCAATGCGGCTACGGAGATTCAAGAGGTATCTGCAAAAGTGATTTCTGCTGTGGACGAGCTGGCGAAAGAGGCAAACAGAATGCTCCGGTTTATCAGCGAAGTGGCTATGAATGGATATAGCGGGCTGGTTGAAACCAGCGGTAAATTCAAAGAGAGTGCTGAAAGATTTGATGAAATCATAGGAGAGTTTTCTGAAATCAGTGCTAATATACAACGTGATATCGACGGTATGCAGAAATCTACGGACAGCGTAAATAAGACAGTGGAGGAATCCACGCATGGCGTGGTCAATGCAGCTCAGAAAGCATTGAATATGAAAAATAATATGGCACAAATCGGAAGTGAGGCGGAAAACAGCAGTCAGGTATCCAATGCACTTTATGCAGAGGTTGGTAAATTTAAGTTGCAGTAAAAAGTAATATTCGGAGGCAGGTGAGGCTTGACCATGGTTTTGCAGGATGAATTGCTAAAAGCGGGCTTTAGTAACAACCAAATAGAAGAAATCAAAGCAGGACTGAAAGCAGGACTGGATATCGACAAGTACGCGGACAAAAAATATCACTCTATTCAGATGCGACAAATACGTCTTGGATTGGAGAAGGGGCTGCCTGTTGAATATTATGCTGACCCAAAGTATGACTGGCTGCAGATGGAGGAGCTTCGCAAAGGTCTGGAGGATGATCTGGATGTTGCGGTGTACGCAGATTACAATATTCCATATGACAAAATGCAACAGTTGCGAGAGGGGCTTAAAGATGGGCTCAATCTTTTAGAGTACTTGAAGTACAGTGCCGGAATTATCGGACAGCTTCACAAAGCTTTATTGGACAGTGTCAATATTCTTCCTTACGTGGAGGAGGGATATGACGCGGAACAGCTACAGGAAATCAGGATTGCGTTAGCTCGCAAAATTGATTTGGATCCATATCTTTCGAAGGAATACAGAAGTCCCGCATTGGCGGAAATCCGTGAAGGATTAGCAATCGGCGTGGATGTAAGCGTTTATGCGAAAGTTGATTACAGCTGGCTTCAGATGCGAGAAATCCGTCTGGGCATGGAAAACCGAATAGATGTTTCCCATTATGCCAGCCCATATTACAGCTGGGAACAGATGCGAGAGATTCGTACAGGCCTCCAGGAAGGTCTGGATGTCAGCGATTATGGTCGTCTACGTTTCCCTGCCAGTGAAATGAGACGCAGGCATAATCTGCTGCGTAAGCAGATGCTTGCTCAGAGTGTGGTGGAACAACCGAAAGCACCTGAGGAAACATTACAAACGGTGGAACATACGACGCCCGTAGAGGAACCCCAGAAACATCAGGAGACTTCATCACAACCGGTTGCATCGACCGGTTACTCAGAAGAAATTTATGAAGAGATGGTTAAAAACCAGGAGCTCCTTCTAGCGGTTGAACAAAATGCAATGGTGGCATTTATAACCATTACGAGGAGACGTGAAGTACCTTCCGGAGTACTATATAAGTTTTTGGAGGCGAATGGAATCCGAAGGGGAATCAACGACGATAGAATTGCAGAGATAGCGGAAGGACATTATGAAGTAGAGCGGCCGATTCTGATTGCCCAGGGACAGATTTCACGCAAGGGAAAAGACGGCTGGTATGAGTACTTTTTCCGGACAGAATTTAAAAGGTCGCCGAAACAGAGGGCTGACGGCTCTGTTGATTTCAGAAATATCGACTGGTTTGAGACAGTACAGGAAAATCAGATGTTGGCGATTTATCATGGTGCGGAGGAAGGAGAAGAGGGCTATACGGTTTATGGCTCGGTAGTTTCGGCAAGAAAGGGAACCGAGCAGAAAATGCTTCGAGGCGAAGGCTTTTATCTGGATGATGACCAGAGAACCTATCGTGCGTCTGTCAGCGGAATGATCACACTGGAAGGTACGCACATGACTGTCTCAAAGCATATGGATGTACCGGAGGTGAATTTTGCCACAGGTGATTTGACCTTCGACGGAAGTATCCATGTTTTGGGAAATGTGGAGAATGGCGTTAAAATCAAGGCTACCGGTGATATTGTTGTGAGTGGAAATGTAGGCTCTGCATATTTAGAGAGTGATGCCAACGTGGTCCTTGAACAGGGAATGAATGCAGATGGTGAAGGTTCCATCAAAGCTGGAAAAGATGTAAACAGTCGCTTCTTTGAATCTGTCTCCGTGGAAGCGGGCGGTGATATCCGGTTTAATACCAGCTTGAATTCTACTCTTATTGCACATGGTAAAATTGAGAGTGCCCTGGCAGTTGCTGGTGGACTCAGCTATTCAATGAAGGGATTTGTATTACAAAATGTGGGCAATAAAGCAGGTCTTCGCACACAGATTCGGTTGGGTATCAATGAAGCGTTGAAACAGGAACGTGCAGAATTAAAGCAACAACAGGTAGACGTGCAGGCTGAAATCAGCACGTTAAAGAATGCATACAGTGAAATGCAGAGTAAATTTCCACCGGAATTTCGAGTGGCACTTCCGATGTATCAAAAGGTTGAGAATGCTATTTTCACAAAGGAGAGAGAAATGAATGAATTACTGGCGCAGGAGCAGGAGCTGCTGCAGAGGATGCGTCAGGAGAATGACGCCAAAATTGTTATCAGAGGAGAGGCGTTTGAAGGAGTTTCTGCGGATATCAACAGCTTGCGTTGGAAGGCAAATAATGAATATGATTTTACTCTGAAGCTTGGAAATCAAAGAATCCTCGTGATTTCTAATAAATAATTACAACTTGGGAAGGAAGTGGACTTACCGATGAGAGACACAGTTTTGATTGTAGACGACACACAACTGAATCGTATTCTCCTAAGGGGTGTTTTGGCAGAGGACTTCAAAGTCCTTGAAGCGGAGAACGGAAAAGAGGCGTTTGAAATCATCGAGAAAAGTAAAGATGATATTGCCGCACTGCTGCTTGACCTTGTCATGCCGGAGATGGATGGTGAGGAGCTTCTTTCCACTTTACATAAGAAAGGGTATGGCGATGAATTTCCGATTTTGATTGTCACGGCAGAACAATCACTGGACAGGGTGGAGAAATGCTTTGACTATGGAATCGCTGATTTTATCAGAAAACCGTTTAAACCGGGTCTGGTGAAAAAAAGAGTAAAAAGAATTGTCGATATCTATTCTCAAAAGAATGATTTTAAGGACAAGCTGGGGCGGCAGACTGCCACACTGCAAAGCCAGTACAGATTGCTTCAGAGTCAGGCGGAACAGTTAAAACAGAATAATGAGAAGATTCTGGATGTTGTGGGTACTATTGCAGAATACAGAAATATGGAAAGCGGAGGGCACATCAGAAACGTTAAAAAATACACAGAAATCCTTGCCAACCATGTGATGAACGAGTATCCGCAATACGGTTTGACGCCCGAAAAGGTTCGCATCATTGTATCAGCGAGCGCCTTACATGATATTGGCAAGATTGTTATACCGGATCATGTGCTCTTAAAGCCTGGTAAACTGACAAATGAAGAGTATGAGCTGATGTGTTCACACACGCTCAGAGGCTATGAGATTATTGAACGCATTACCGGCGCATGGAATGAAGAGTATGCACAATACAGTAAAGAGATTGCGAGACACCATCATGAGAGGTATGACGGCAGAGGATATGCGGAGGGCTTATCGGGAGAGGCAATTCCGATTTCAGCTCAAATCGTAGCTGTAGCAGACTGTTTTGATGCACTGTTAACGGATAAAATATATAGAGCTGCGTTTTCCTTTGATGAGGCATATCCAATGATTTTGAATGGCGAATGCGGTGTATTCTCGCCGAAGCTGATGGAAAGCTTCCGAAATGCAAGAACAGAATTAGAAGAATACTATCGGTTTTTGAAACGCGAAGAGGCGGAGAAGGAAAATGTAACCACTTGATGAATGATTAATAGATGAGGGAGCTGCAAAAAGGTGAGGGGTATCTCGCTTTTTTACAGCTTCTTTTGGAATAATGCACTTTTCATAATTATGTCGCTGTGATAAAATTTTAGAAAGATACAATGTGAGGAGCTGTTGGTATGACAAATCAGAAATTTAATTTAAAAGAATATGCAAGAACGGCAAGAGAGGCAGTCGCAGAGGGAATTGTCTTAATTAAAAATGCAGGCAATATTTTACCGCTTACAGGAAAACATAAGGTCGCTTTGTTTGGACGTACTCAGTTTAATTATTACAAAAGCGGCACAGGTTCCGGTGGACTGGTGAACACCAGATATGTGACAGGAATTTATGAGGCGTTGGCTTCCGATGCAGATATTGAGCTAAATACCACTGTCAGAAAGACTTACGAAGATTGGGTGGAGACACATCCCTTTGATGTAGGTCAGGGCTGGGCACAGGAGCCGTGGTTTCAGGAAGAAATGCCATTGACAGAGCAATTGGTCATTGAGGCGGCAAAGGAATCGGATACAGCCATTATTATTCTGGGCAGAACAGCCGGCGAGGATAAGGACAATAAGGCTGAGGCGGGAAGCTATCTTTTGACCGCTGAAGAACTGGATATGCTGGGAAAGGTCTGTGGGGCTTTTACACGTACCGTAGTGCTTTTAAATGTGGGAAATATTATTGATATGAAGTGGGTGGATGAATATAACCCGTCAGCTGTACTTTACGTTTGGCAGGGCGGTCAGGAAGGCGGCAATGGCGTGCTGGATATCCTGAAAGGAACCGTGAATCCATCCGGACGATTGAGTGATACGATACCGAATAACATTGAAGATTGCTTTTCGACAGCTTACCATGGAGATGCGGACAGCAACACATATGCAGAGGATATCTACGTGGGATATCGTTATTTTGAAACCTTTGCGAAGGAGAAAGTGAAATATCCCTTTGGTTATGGTCTTTCCTACACCACGTTTTCACATGAACTGACGGCTGTGAAGGGGCAGGAAAATGAGTTGACTTTTGAGGTGAAGGTTACTAACACAGGTGCAGTGGCCGGAAAAGAGACAGTTTTGTTATTTGTGAAGGCACCTCAGGGAAAGCTTGGAAAGGCAGAACGTACCTTATGTGCATTCGCTAAATCTGATAATTTAAAGTCAGGAGAGACACAGACACTTACCATGGTTGTTCCGAAATATGTACTGGCTTCCTATGATGACAGTGGTGCTTCGGGATACAAGAGCTGCTATGTATTAGAGCAGGGAGTATATGATTTCTACTTAGGCGGAGATGTGCGTAAGGCACAGGAGATTTACAGTTGGACAGTAACCGAGACAACGGTGGTAGAAAGATTAAGTGAAGCCCTTGCACCGGTGAAGACTTTTAAACGTCTGAAACCACAACAACAGGTGGATGGGACATTTACTGTTGCCTGGGAGAATGCTCCCGTCAGAACTGTGTCCTGGAAAGAAACCAGAGCAAATCACCTTCCTGTGGAGCTTGAATTTACAGGGGATAAGGGATATCAATTGAAAGATGTGCGTGACGGGAAAGTTACAGTGGAACAGTTTGTGGCACAGCTTACGGATGAGGAGTTGATGACGATTGCCCGCGGAGAAGGAATGTCTCCTGCCGGTGTGACACCGGGAATCGCAGGTGCCTTCGGCGGCGTCTCAGAAAGCTTGCGCAACTTTGGAATTCCTAAGGGTGGTTGCTCTGATGGTCCCAGCGGAATTCGTATGGATAGTGGGGCGAAGGCGTTTGCAATGCCGAACGGAACCTGCCTTGCCTGCTCATTTAACGAGGCGTTATCTGAGAAGCTTTATGAGTTTGAAGGGATGGAACTTCGCAAGAACCATATCGATACTTTGCTTGGGCCCGGAATGAATATTCATCGAAACCCCCTGAACGGACGTAATTTTGAATATTTTTCGGAAGATCCTCTTGTGACCGGTAAGATGGCAGCAGCACAGCTTCGTGGAATGCATAAGTATGGTGTGACGGGAACGATTAAGCATTTTGCCTGCAACAATCAGGAATATATGCGTTCCAAAGTGGATACGGTTGCATCGGAGCGTGCACTCAGAGAAATTTACTTAAGAGGATATGAAATCGCTGTCAAAGAGGCAGGAGCTTTCCTGATTATGACCAGCTATAACCGTATTAACGGAATCCACGCTGCAAGCAATTATGATCTTTTGACTACCATTCTTCGTAATGAATGGGGGTATAACGGTGCAGTAATGACAGACTGGTGGGCGCAGGGAAATGAGGAAAATGAAGCTGCGCAGATGGGACATACCGCTGTGATGGTGCGTGCACAAAATGATTTGTACATGGTAATGCCGGATGCAGGTCTTCCCACCGCAAAGGATACTTCCAAAGAGGGTTTGGAAAATGGTCTGGTAACACGAGGAGAATTTCAAAGGACAGCCATTAACATCTGTAATACGTTGCTCAGACTGCCGGCCTTGAGCTTTATGCTGGATGAGAGAACAGAGTTGGATTTGGAACTGGAAGCAGTGCAGGAAGAGGATGCTGACGACATGGAAATAAAGCACACAGTGGAGGAAAGTGCTGAAGCAGGAGTGTTTTATCTGACGGATATGGACACCTCAAAAGGTACGTCCAATCTGTATCAGATGGCTTCCGGCGGAGGTGCATACCGTCTTACCATAGAGTGTTTGGTGGAGGGAATCAGCGAGCTGGCACAGGTCCCGCTTACTATCTTTAAGGAGCGAGAATTGCTGAAGACCATCACACTTACCGGAAAAGATACGTCTATCTGCACAGAAGTGATAGAACCGATTATTGCGACCAACACCACTTTCTTCCTGAAGTTTTACTTTGGCCAGGGTGGCATGAAGATTAAATCCTGTAAGTTGGAACGTACCATGAGCCAGGATGAACTGATGCAGAAAATGAGAGAGTACAGAGAGAACGGAACCGCATTCTGATAGATAACTTGGATAACCAGAATTATAATAATCCCCGATACATTTATGTGTAGATAATGTACCGGGGATTTTGATTATTTCATGTCAAAAGTAGCCATATAAATATCTTAAGATTTTGACTACTATTGTGAAACGATTCGCAACATTGCACAGAATTCTTGCACAACTTATTTGAACTGTACGTAATGAACGACAAAATTGTTGACTAAAGTCAGATAGTGTGATATCTTAAAACATGAATGAAACGTTTCATGCTCAGGAGAGTGACTTAGTGATGAAAAATAAATATATTCTACCATTGATGGATTCTATTATTTCGTATACTCCAAATTATGATCATTTTCTTTCTGTTTTGGAAAACCAGCATGAGTTGACATATCCCTGGATTTTAGAGAACTATGTCGATTTGATTATTCGCAAAGATGGATCTAATCCAGATGTTTTTGAATTCCTTGATTTTAACAAAATATGGTGGACATGCCCTTTCGTGCATGTATCCAGAATTCATAGAGATGTATTTGCAAGTGGATACTTTTTAGGTAGAAGGATATTCGTGCTATAGGAAAAAACACAGAAAGGAGCATATATATCTGCCATTTTTACGATGAGCAATTGAGGTGGATGGTCAGAAAAACTTTCGGGAACATTTATTGATAAAAAAGAAAAAACGAAGGTAATTAGATTTGAAAATTGCGAAGAACTGGTCAAAGAAATTATATCAAGATGTAGAATGAATCGAAAAACTTGACAGTATAAGCAGGCTGGCTGAGAAAGGGAAAAAAAGTGACGAAGGATAAGAGGTTCGCTTTTATTGTATCTACACCTATTGTATCTATTATAATTGGCATTTTTACGATTGTTGTTCTTGGCTTTATGGCGTTCTTTTTGAAAGGAACAATGTATTATGTAATCTCAACTGAAATGCATGTAATTGATGAAAAAACATATATGATTGAAGAAACACTTAGTGAAGACCTTGATGAAGTTTTAAATGATAATGGGACTTGGATTTCAGCTGAAGTATACACTGTTGAAGATCCAAACAACAAGTATACGATATTATTACGGGTGAACAGAGGATTAAATACTATTTACTGGAGTGGAGCTATTAATCAAAAGGATAAATTTGCGGTTGAGGGTATGAATTCTGTTCCTGTATATTTAAAGCTTAATCTGGGAGAGACTTATTTAATAAATATTCTGAAAGCGAGACTGTCACATGAAAAATAATACAAAAATTCATGTAAGTGAGGATTTGTATCGGTTAAGGCGGTTGTGGGAACTGATGAAAGGGTACAGACTGTCATTTGCAAATTTGGCTTTTTGCGATATTATGGCACCGATAATATCTATGGCATATCCATTATTATTTGCAATATTGATTGATGAGGTTTTTTATAACAGGAACTATCCGCTTCTTAAGATTATTGTAATAGCATATCTAATTACCTATCTTTCAAGTTCTGCATTGTATTTTATTCAACGTTGTACGTTAGCACATTTGCTGACGGCGTTTAGTGGAAAAATGAAGAAAGAAGTGCTGAAGAAAATATTTAGGTTTAAAGGGAGCTATTTGTCCTTGATAAATACAGGGGATCATGTTCTACTTCTTAATTATGATATTGATGAAATCATCAACTATTTGCATTTTAATTTATTTTATCCATTATCAAGTGTACTCAGACTTTTGGTTACTGTGATAACTGTTTTTTGCTTAAATTATAAAATAGCCTTTTTGA
>JAILPF010000252.1 GCA_024699575.1 Acetatifactor sp.
TGCCATATCCTTGATACAAAGAGAATTTGCACCCATATCCTCAATTTTTTTAGCAATATCCTTCCAGTAGTCTAAGGTATATGCATCTCCAAGGGTATAGCTTAATGCAATCTGAGCATGTCCTTTTTCTTTGTTTGCAGCTTTTACAGCTGTTTCAAGATTACGAATATCATTTAAGCAATCGAAAATACGAATAATATCAATACCATTTGCAATGGATTTCTGTACAAAATATTCTACTACATCATCCGCATAATGATTATAGCCTAAGATATTTTGCCCACGGAATAACATCTGCAGCTTTGTATTTTTAAAGCCATCTCTTAATTTACGTAATCTCTCCCATGGATCTTCCTTTAAGAAACGTAGGGAAGCATCAAAAGTAGCGCCACCCCAGCACTCTACGGAATGGTATCCTACTTTATCCATTTTATCAATAATCGGAAGCATCTGCTCTGTTGTCATACGGGTAGCAATCAAAGACTGATGTGCATCTCGCAGAATGGTTTCCGTAATTTTTACAGGTTTCTTTTCTACTGCCATGATTTTTCCTCCTACTATTTATGAAATTAATGAACTCCGAAAATCGCCATAAATACACCAGCAGCGACTGCAGTTCCGATAACTCCGGCAACGTTTGGTCCCATAGCGTGCATTAAAAGGAAGTTGGTTGGATCAGCTTCCGCACCCACCTTCTGTGATACACGAGCTGCCATCGGCACAGCGGATACACCAGCAGAACCGATTAATGGATTAATCTTACCACCGGACAGCTTGCACATAAGCTTACCAAACAATACACCGGCTGCTGTACCTACTGCAAAAGCAACCAGACCAAGAAGTACAATCTTTAATGTTGTTACTTTTAAGAAAGCTTCTGCGCTGGTTGTTGCACCAACACTGGTACCAAGCAAAATAACAACGATGTACATTAACGCATTGGAAGCGGTTTCTGTTAACTGCTTTACAACGCCGGATTCACGGAAAAGATTACCTAACATCAACATACCAACCAATGGTGCTGTGGAAGGTAAAATCATAACTACTACAATCGTTACAACAACCGGGAACAGAATCTTTTCCAATTTTGTTACCGGACGTAACTGTTCCATCTTAATCTTACGTTCTTTTTCTGTTGTTAAAAGCTTCATAATTGGTGGCTGAATAATCGGTACTAAAGACATATAAGAATATGCTGCCACCGCAATCGGTCCCATATATTCCGTCTGTCCAAGCTTTCCTGCAAGGAAGATGGAGGTAGGGCCATCTGCACCACCAATGATGGAAATTGCTGCCGCTGCCATATCATTAAAGCCCAGCAGAATTGCGATCAGGTATGCAGAGAAAATACCAAACTGAGCTGCAGCACCTAACAAAAAGCTGGAAGGATTTGCAATCAGTGGTCCAAAGTCTGTCATTGCGCCTACACCCAGGAAAATCAAGGAAGGCATAATGCTCCATTCATCTAATAAATAGAAATAGTGTAACAAGCCACCCTCCTGCATAATCGGTGGGTACATATTTACTAGCAGCATACCAAATGAAATCGGTACTAAAAGAAGCGGCTCATATTCTTTTTTAATTGCCAAATACAGGAAAACACAGGCAACCAGAATCATTAAATAATTTCCCCATGTCAAGGAAAAGAATGCTGTCTGTTGCATCAGATTTTCCAGAGTTGTTAAAATATAATTCATTTTACTGCTACCTCCGGTCTGCTTAATTTAAGGTTGCCAGCACTGCTCCTGCCTCTACGGAATCACCTGCAGAAACATTGATAGAAGCAATGGTTCCATCCTCTGGTGCAACCACTTCATTTTCCATCTTCATAGCCTCTAACAGCAAAATAACCTGTCCTTTCTTAACAGCAGTTCCGGCATTTGCCTTAATCTCCAGGATTTTTCCAGGCATAGGTGCATTTACCTTGATAGCTCCTGCACTACCTGTCGGAGCGGCTGGTGCCTTTGGTGCAACCGGGGCAGCCTTTACTGGTGGCTTTGGCATCTGTGGCATAGCTGTTGCGCCATCATTCTCTTCTACAGTAACGTCATAAACATTTCCATTTACAGTAATTGTATAATTCTTCATTTTATTGTCCTCCAAAAATTATTTGATATCTTCCGCTTATTTGTTGCGTCGGCGAATAGAGCGTACTACAAAACCGGAATCTTGGGCACCTGAAAGCTCCTTTGCCCGGAAAGCAGCTATAGCTGCAGTAATTACTGCTACAAGCTCTGTGTCATCTGTACCTGTTGAAATATTTGTAGATACTGATGGCATAGATGCTGCAATCTTCTGTTCAACTGGTTCTTCTGCTTTTTCTTTTCTTGTAACCAATGCCGGCACAAATTTTAATAGTGAAATTACAAGGGAGATAAAAATCAATACTACAAATACAACTCCCATACCCATCATAGTATTCATACCAGCCTTTGCCATAGTGGCAGTTCCGCTACTATTTACAGCAGGACGGACAGCATCTATTGCAATAATCGCAGATGATGGGTCGATTTCTACAGCCGTCTTATCAAAGGTAATTGTAAACTCAATGTTGGAAGAAGCATATTTTTCGGTCTTTGTTACAACAACAGTTTCATCTACCTCTGCAACTTTTGTATCAACTGACTCTACATATTCGCCAGCTTCATTCTTTAAATCCTGCCAACGTGTATACTGCTCTAAGATACTGGCATCCAGGCTTTCATCCATATATTCTGAAAAGTCTGTCATGTTCCAAATTTCAAAATAATAGTCTGTAATTTGAATCAGATCACTTTCTTCATATGCGAAAGCAGTTTTTGTGCCAAATCCAAGAGTCATTGCAAGAAGCAGGATAAATACACTTAATTTAGATAAAAATTTCTTCATTGCTGTCGCTCCTTTTTATACAGTACCATGTTTTCTGCTTGGACGGCCTTCCTGTTTTGTAAACAGCATGTCATATGCAAATACCAAATGTTTTCTTGTTTCTTCTGGTGCAATGATATTATCAATATAGCCTCTCTTTGCAGCGGATTCGCTTGCACTTTGCAGTTTACGGTATTCCTCTGCTTTCTCATTTAAGAGAGCGGTTGCATCTTTGGCAGCCTTTGCTTCCTTCGCATACATAATCTCAGCAGCCAGTCTCGGTTCCATTAATCCAACCTCTGTATTTGGAAGTGCAAATACCAAATCTGCACCTAAATGCTTAGAATTCATTGTAATATAAGAGCTTCCGTAAGCTTTTCCAACGATAACATTAATCTTTGGAACAGTTGCATTTGCAAAAGCATAAGTAAGCTTAGCTGCAGCCTTTGCAATTCCGCATTCATTTCTTTCAGAAGCCTTATAACCAGTTACATTAGTCAGACTTAATAACGGAATGTTAAATGCATTACAGAAATTAATCATTTCTTCTGCTTTTTTCGCTGCACCGATGGTAAGTACCGGTTCCATACTCTCAACTTCTTTGCCTTCTTCATCTAAAACGGCACTGCGGTTTGCTACTGCACCTACGGTCATTCCGTTCAAACGAATAAAACCGGTTACCATATTCTTTGCATAATCTTTCTTTACCTCTACAAAGTTATAGTTATCGGAAATTTCAGCTAATGCTTTTGCCGGATCTTTTGTTAATGCTTCAAAGGATGGCACCAGACGGTTTAAATCATCTGTGCACTCATCAAAAGAATCATCATCCTCGTTATTACTTGGCAACATGGAAACTAAGTTGCGAAGCATAGAAAGCACTTCTGCCTCATCTTCACCAACAAAGTCAACTAGTCCATTTTTTGCCTGCCACTCGGCAGAACTTGTATCACATTTTTCTATATAATTACCTTCCAGAGCATTTGGGGAATTTACAAACAAATGGCTGTCTTCCTTCGTCATAAAAGTAAAATCACTCATAGCTGCTGAAATTGCAGAACCACCACCACAAGTACCAAACACAGCACTAAACTGTGGTATAACACCAGAAGCCATGGTCTGTTTGAAATAAACCTCGCCAAAGCCTGCCAATGCATCTGTAGCCTCCTGCAAACGTAAGCCGGCACAATCAATTAATCCAATCACCGGGGCAGACACCTTCAGTGCCAAATCATAAATTCTGGCGATTTTTTTTGCGTGCATCTCGCCAATGGATCCGCCCAGTAAAGAAGCGTCCTGACTATAAACATAAACCAAATTACAGTCAATCGTTCCATATCCGGTGATAACACCATCTGCAGGAACGGCCTGCTCCTGTAAGTTAAAATCAGTGTTTCTCTTGGTTACATCTGCACCGATTTCAACAAAACTGTTTTCGTCAAGCAAGGACTGGATGCGATCCATTGCTGACATTTTAGACATTTTGCCCATCTTTAGCCCTCCAATTCAATTTATGGTCAAAATAAAACCAATTTTCTCGCGATTATAATTGTAAGTTTTTTTGTATAAAAATGCAATGAAATTTACAATTATTTAACAAATAAAAATAGCACGCTCTCATAAATCTGCTAATTTACAAGTCGTGCTGTTTGTTTTTTTATTTCTTTTTTTCTTAAATCAATGCTGTTAAAAGGCCAATAAACAGTAATGGTAACGCAATATACCACAATATTTTGACATATGGTGTCCAGGTTGCCATGCTGGCTTCTAAAGATGAATCATCTATCATTACCTGCACATTATCAGCCTTGGTAAATGCATATTTTATTTTTGCATCGTCTCCATCAACCAGATTTTTTCCTGCTGCAGAATACATAATTGACTGCCCGGTCACCGGTACGCCATCTTTCATAAAGGTAATAAAGTACTGAACATTA
>JAILPF010000255.1 GCA_024699575.1 Acetatifactor sp.
GTAGTTATTTACTATGCATTTGTGGATAACCCAATCGGTGGCAACTTTGTTTTCTTTGAGAACTTTGAGATACTTCTTGAGAATAATGCTTTTAAGAAAGCGGTAATAAATACAGCGCACTTCTCGGCGATAGCGGTTCCACTGGCTGTTGTTTTATCGCTCGTTCTTGCGATTGTTCTGGAGTCGAAGATGCCCTTTAGAACCCAGTTTAGAACTTTCTTTTTGAGTCCAATGATGGTTCCGGTGGCATCCATTGTCCTGATTTGGCAGGTATTATTTCATTATAATGGTGCGGTGAACGACCTGATCGGGGTGTTCGGTATCAGCAAGATTGACTGGTTGAAATCCGAACACTCGCAGGAGATTATTGTACTGTTATTTTTATGGAAGAATTTAGGTTACAATATGATCTTGTTCATGGCCGCTCTTGCAAGTATCCCCAAAGATATATTGGAGGTCGCAAAGCTGGAGAGTGCCAACAGATTGCAGACCTTTTTCTATATCAAAATAAGATACCTCTCGGCTACAATTCTTTTTGTAACGATTATGTCGCTCATCAGCTCCTTTAAAGTTTTCCGCGAGGTATATCTTTTGACCGGAGACTATCCGTATGACACCATCTATATGCTGCAGCATTTCATGAATAATAAATTCAGAAGTCTGGATTATCAGATGCTTTCTGCGGCGGCAATCATGATGTCGATTGTCATGGTGATTATTATCGGTACGCTCTTTCTGGTGGAGAACCGATTTGGAAGAGATATCGAAGGATAGAAAAGTTATGTGTAATGGAGAAATGAAGTGAAGACGCGAGACATAAGAAATTACAATAGAATATATCAGTCAGCAAAGCGAAAACGTCTGGCAGCCAACATCAGAATCGGAATAGCTACACTGATAGCTGCATTTTTTGCAATTATGTTTCTGATGCCGATTGTACTTACCATCACCAATTCATTTATGGCATCTTCAGAGATTTCCGCTAACTATGGTTCAGTATTTGAGACCAGTAATACCGGCGGAAAGGTGTACATATCCGAAAAGGTTAATCTGAAATTTATCCCGGACATGGTATCTTTCAGCCAGTATATTACGGTACTGTTCAAGAGTCCGGAGTATTTGTTTAAATTTTGGAATTCTGTAATTCTTGTGGGACCGATTGTATTTTTTCAGCTGATGGTAGCCTCACTTGCATCCTATGGATTTGCAAGATATACAGGCAAATTGAGACAGATTATTTTCTTTTCTTATATTATACTTATGTTGATGCCTTACCAGGTTACTCTGGTGCCGAACTATTTGGTAGCTGACTGGATGCACTTATTGGATAGCTATTGGTCTATTTGGCTCCCGGGAATCTTTTCACCCTTTGCGGTGTATCTGCTGACTAAATTTATGAAGAGAATTCCACAGTCTGTGATTGAAGCGGCACAGATCGACGGTGCCGGAGAGTGGCAGATATATCGCAGAATCTGCTTACCCTTATGTAAGGGGGCATTATGCTCGGCGGCAATTCTGGTTTTCATCGACTACTGGAATATGGTTGAACAGCCGTTAATAATGCTTTCAGACGCAGAGAGATATCCGCTATCGATATTCCTTAGCAAAATCAATGCAGGTGAGATTGGTCTTGCTTTTGCGGTGGCGACAATTTATATGGTTCCCAGTCTATTGGTATTCTTGTACGGTGAAGAATATCTGGTGGATGGTATTACCTATCAGGGCGGAATCAAAGGATAGAGATTAACTAGATAAGGGAGATTGAAGACTATGAACGAGAACGAAAACAGGACAAAAAGAAAAGAGTGGGTCAAAAATGCTGCAATTATTTTTTTGACAGTGCTGCTGATACTCACCTTTTTTTCCAATACTATCATGAATTACTCCTTGCCTGAGGTGGCAACCCAGTATGTGCAGAGCGGAACCATCACTGCCAAGATTCGAGAGAACGGTGTGGTTGAGAGTGGTGACCCGTATGAAGTAACGGTGACAGAGACCAGAAAGGTCAAGAGTGTTGCGGTAAAAGTAGGGGATACCGTTGAAGAAGGAGATATACTTCTTTATCTGGATGATGTGGAAAGTGATGAGCTTGTTGCAGCAAGGGAAGCACTTGAAACTGCTCAGGATGCCTATGAAAAGAGCTTGCTTGCAGCAGAAGTAACAGCTGAAATCTTAAACGAGGCAAATAAAAACACTTCGGTTCAAGCATATAGACAGCAGATGACAGCAGCACAGGCCGAGGTTGACAGTGCTCAGAAAGAAGTAGACAAGTGGCAGGAAAAATACGATAAACTGCAGACACAGATTGAGTCAGTGCCTTCAAATACTGCAAATATTTCAGAGGAAACAAAGGCGTATAATAACGCTAAAACAGCAAAAGAAAACGCAGAGTTTTCCTTGACAGCGGCAAAAAATAATCTTGCAACTATTAATGCAAAAATAGAGTATGCTGAGAGTATCAGCGATGGCGATGCAATTACAAGTCTGACTCCTCAAAAACAGGAGGCTGAGAAGAACCTTATATCTGCACAGGCTACAGCGGATAATGCAGCGCTTGCATTTGCACAAGCAGAAACAGCCTTGAATAACAAAAAAGCAACCGGAGATACATCCGGTACAGTAGAATCTCTTACAAATCAACAGAAGTCGGTTAATACCAACCTCCAGGCTGCAAAGACAAAACTGGAAGAAAAGCAGGCTGCATTGACCAAATTACTGACAACTATTAATCAGGTATTTGGTATTCAGGATTCTTATGATGCAGTAGCAAAAGCGAAGGAAAATTTGAATAAGCAATTAGAGAAATCCATCGGCGCAACTATCACAGCAGAGGTTGCAGGAAAAGTTATGGCGGTCAATGTAACTGCCGGAAAGAACACTGCACCTGATACACCGGTTGTAACTCTCCAGCCCGAAGGAAAAGGATTTTTCATGAATATCTCTGTTTCCAATGAAAAGGCTAAGAGACTAAGCATCGGTGACAGAGCGGAGCTTGTAAACTCCTGGAGATATGATGATATAGATATTGTGCTCTCAAGTATCAAAACGGATCCGAAGAATCCCGGACAGAATAAGCTTCTTACCTTTGATGTGACCGGTGATGTAAATGTGGGTCAGACGCTTAATATTTCAGTGGGACAGAAGAGTGCCAATTATGATTTGATTGTTCCCAACAGTGCCATCCGTGAGGATAACAACGGCAAGTTTATTCTGACTGTTGAGACCAAGAGTACACCTCTTAGCAACCGTTACATTGCAACTCGTACGGATGTGGAAGTGATTGCCAGCGATGATACCCAGTCAGCAATCAAGGCGGCATTATATGGATATGAGTTTGTGATTACCACATCCACAAAGCCGGTGGAGGCTGGTAAGCAGGTAAGACTTGCCAATAACTAAGACTGAAAAGAGGCATAAAATGAAAAAAATATGGCTTTACATCAGTGGAGGAGTTTCATTTGTTCTGTTTTTAGTCTTAAGTGCTATTGCCGGTCATATGATATCCGATCAGGATACTCAGCAGATGGCAGTGCGTTGGGGAAATAACGGAGAAAGAGTGGCACAGATCAGTTGTTTCTTCTCGCCCAATGCACAGATTAGTCAGGACAGTATAGAAGAATTTGAGCACTCCATTGACAGTAAATTAAAAGAGGCATCCATTACATCGGCATCGATGAATGAGAACGCCAGACAGTGGGCAGATGCGTACAGCGCGGATGGACAGATTACGATTTCCAGTGACAGGTCGACCGTAACTTTGGATGCAATCGGAATCGGCGGAGATTTTTTCCTGTTTCATCCATTGATGTTGCTGAACGGTTCTTTCTTTTCGGGTAATGACATCAATACAGATTACTGCGTGATAGATGAGGATGCGGCATGGCAGCTGTTTGGTTCCAATGATGTGGCAGGTATGATGGTCAATATTGGTGGCAAAGACCACATCATTACAGGTGTCATCAGGCGTGATGATGGAAAACTGGATAAAGCGGCAGGTCTTGAGGATACGGTGGTGTATGTATCCTACGATACATTGATTAATCTTGGAACCTGTAACGGAATCAATCATTACGAGATTGTGTTACCCAATCCGGTAAGCGGTTTTGCGTATGATTTGGTAAAAGAAGGAATCGGTTATAACGAAAAAGAGATGCATCTTCTGGAAAACTCGACAAGATATTCTTTGAAGAATCGTCTCTTAACATTACTTGCTTTCGGAACCCGCTCCATGAATGGAAAATCCATCATTTATCCCTACTGGGAAAATGTAGCGCGCGGTTTTGAAGATATATTGGCATTGCTATTACTTGTTCAGTGCTTGCTATTATTGTACCCTGTCATATTAGCGATTGTTTTTATCGTAAAATGGTGGAAACATAAGAGCTGGACTTTTAAATCTGTCTATCTTCAGTTGAAGGATAAGATGGAGCGCCACATGGAAATGAGGCGCAGAAAAAAACAGGATGAGGAGGATGAAGTATGAAAGGAAAGAAAAAGTTATTTACAAAATTAATGAGTGCTTTGCTGGTGACAACAATGACACTTGGACTTACTGCCTGTGGTGGTAAGCAGGGAGGAAATCAGAGACAGGATAAGTCTTTGGCAAAACAGAATGTGTATACTTTAAATGAGTTCGAACTTCCGGATATGGGGGACGAATGGAACATTGTGGGTATCGGTCAAAGTGGCGATGCCTTAAAAATGGTTGTCCAGGTGTATAACTGGAGTTCCGAAAATTCCAATACAGATCTTCGATTAGTTTCCATGAGTATGGATGGAAGTAACGTTGAACAGATTAAACTGGATATTCCCGGACAGGAAAATACAGATGAGAGTGTCAGCGAAGAGGGCGACAGCCAGAATGGTGAGACCGGAAACGGTGAGACAGGCAATGGTGACGGCGAGATGCACATTTTCACAGAGGGTACTACGGAAGACCTCGATATAGTTGAGGGTGGTGATGAACCAATCTATGAAGGCCCATCTTCCAATGATTATTCCGGGTACAACAATTTCCTGATTCAGGATAATGCCATTTATGGTATAAAATATTCCACTCATGAGGATTATTCCGATCCGGATAATTATGTGAGTGAGTCTAAGAACAGTATCTGTAAATGGAATACACAGGGACAGTTTGAGCAGGAATTTGAAATGGAAGAACTGAATTCCGAAGGTTCCTATGTGTACATTATGAAAGTTTTATCTAAGAAGGACGGAGGAGTTCTTCTCCTGATCGGTGGTGATGAAGTCTGTAAGAGTACCATGGATGCGGAAGGTAATTTCTCTGAAAAACAGGCATTGTCCAAAGGGACAGAGGTGCTGAATAATTATCAGAATATGTTTGAAGGTAAGAACGGCGAGATTCTGGTTACTTATTATGATGACACCTGGACGAATATGTACATGGCTGAGTATGACCCTGAGACAGATAAACTGGGAGAGGCAGTTCAGATTCCTCAGAGTATTGCATGGAACGGAAATGGCGAAATGTTCTCCGGAAAAAGTCATGACCTGATTTACAGTACAGGCAGTGGAGTGTATGGATATGATCTTGGTGATGAAGAACCGGTTCAGATGATGAGCTATATCAATTCTGATGTGAACACATCCAGCCTTTCCAATTTCAATGAATTAAATGAAACACAGTTTGTTGCGTTCTATTATGATAATGCTGACGGAACCATGCATGGTGGAATATTTACCAAGGTAAACCCCGAAG
>JAILPF010000257.1 GCA_024699575.1 Acetatifactor sp.
CATCGGACAGACGGTCTATTCCGTCAAGCGCACCCTGCTGTGTGCCAACATCCAAATGCTCTATGCCGATATTTCTAAGTGACATATTGGGGATATCAACTGCAAGGACCTGACCTTCGTTTGCACCAATCTGTAGGCGCATAGCACCAATTCCCAGAATATCGACCTCGACTTTTTGTGGGTCACCGTTCTCATCCGTTCCGAGAACCAGGTTCCCTGTGGCGTCATAACTGGCATCGGTCAAATCCAAGGTCATCTCAAAACCGTCCTGATCCTTTAGCGTAAGCAGACCATCTCTCATAGACGGTCTCACTCCCTGAGGGAAGTCTGTTCCGGCAACAAACGTATTCTCATCCACTGTAAACGTACCATCCTCGTTTTTGGTAACTGCCAGATTCTCAATGGTATATTTTTTCGCTTCAACTGTGTCAGAGTAAGTACTCACCTCGACGCCAAGTGTATTGCTGTATCCCTTTTTTCCAAACTCACCGTTCAACAATTTCTGCCCGTTAAATTCCGTTGTTTCAGATATACGTGTAATTTCTTCCTTCAGCTGTGCAATCTCATCCTGAACCAGGCTTCTGTCCATATCAGACATTGTTCCTGTCGCAGCCTTAACAGAAAGTTCATTCATTCTCTGCAGCATATCACTGACTTCCGAAAGTGCTCCGTCTGCAATCTCAATAACCGATACACCGTCGCTTGCATTCTGGCTTGCCATGGACAGACCTTCAATCTGTGCATTCATTCTCTTTGCCATCGCCAATCCGGCCGGGTTATCTTTTCCATGATTAATTTTTAAACCTGAGGATAATCTTTCCAAGGATTTGGCCAAAAGATTGTCGTTGTTGGATAACGCATTGTTAGAAATCATAGCGGATACATTATAGTTAATTCTCATAGGTTCCTCATTCCTCCATTGCCAGCAGAAAAGCTCTGGCTATACGGTATAGTTCAGCATTGTCTGCTCGTGTTGTGTCCTCACCGCCTGGAACCTCCCTGTCCGCCATGGGTGACAGATATGCATTTGCTGCCGATTCTGATTTCCTTATCACCGGCATCCGGGTAATCTCCCGGTCGTCTCCAATCACTTCTTTGATGGAGTTATAAATTATATCGGCCATCTGCTCTAATTTCGTAACCGTCTCATCTGAATTTCCTGTCAAAAATCCTTCCAGACCGTCCGCCTTCATCTGAAAGTGCGCTTCCATCTGCCCATCCGGGGTATCCATGGATACGTCGACACGTCCCTTTTTCTCCTCTTCCCTTCGAATAACCAAATGTACCTTTGCCAGGCTTTCACCTACATACATCGGGAAAAAGTATTCTTCTTTTGCAGACAGTGAAACTGCAAGAGAAATCTGAGTGTGTATCAGTTTCAGTTCTCTGACATCCACGCTTTCCTTTGCTTCCTCAAGGCTGATCTCCCGCACCTCACGGTCCATATTTTCCATCGCATCCTGATAAGCACTCACAAATTCGTCCGCCTGTGTCATGTGTTCAGGCAGATTGAATATCATGCCGTCCACATCCTTCGACCATCTTTGCTTCCACCTGGAGAAAAGATTTGTCTCAGGGTTCGAAAGTGCACCGGCCGCCATAATGTATTCAGCACTAACCGGCAATTCCCCCCGGTTTAGCAGAGCCATTGTCTCCTCCGTCACAGCGGACACCGCACGGATCTGTTGCAATTCCATCTCCAGTGCCGGTTCCGAAAATGCTTTGGAAATCTGGCTGCTGATGCTCTCACCTTTTTGCACACGTTCCACAAGAGAACCAAAATCCTGCGTTAATGTAAAATCCATCTTTTTCACTTTACCGCTTCTGACTGCGGTCAAGAGATTTGCAAAATGAATTTCCGCCTGCTCATTTACCAATGCACCAACCGCAGCGCCATCCGTCTTTTCAATCTGTCGCAACATACGATAGATACCGATAAAGCTCTCTCTTTCAGAAGGAGTAATCTCTTTATTCTGTTCCAGACCATATAGGAAGCGGCTGTAGTTTTTGCTCTCTTCCTCATAGGAACTCTGACGCTCATCCAGGTACGCTTCCAGTTCCGAAAATGTTCTCTCCAATGGATTGATACCTTCACGAATCATCCGCAGGGTCACACCCGGAGTCATTTTGGCAGCCAGCGTGCGCACCTGTCTGTCCGCCTCACTCACTCTTGCAATATTTTCCGGTGTTATCTCCATCCTGTTGTACCCCAGGATGCGAACTGCCCGCTGATTCTCCTCTGTGTCTTCCAGCCTCATATCCTCCAGAATATCAGGCACATTGGCAAAAGCCTTGCGGATATTGTCGCCAAGGTCCGCCCTGGGCGCAGTCATCAAGGATTCATAACTCTCATTTGCTCTCTGGAAGACTTCCTTTGTCTGAAGTCCCAGCCTATGAATACTCTGAAGTGTTTCAAACTCTTCCGGATGCTCTCTCAGAACATAACCCATCGTTCCAATCGGCATATCGGGTATTTCCCTGATAATCCTATTGGTGTCACGGAAATTTTCATATTTTACAACTGCATCTGTATCATCCGGAAAATAACTGCCGGCGATTTCGGCTTCGACCCTTTTCAGTGCATCAACCAATTCCTCCATAGATGCGGTGTCAATGGAAAAACCGCTTTCCAGCAATTTAACATTCACCTCTGCACTCATGCGCAGGCGCACTTCCTCCAGCTGTCTTCTGGCGGTAACATTCTCCAAATCAGCAAAATTATCATCCTGCCGATAATATGCATCCCACTCAGCAGCCTGCTTGTATACATTATCTCTATCGTCCAGCCTTGCATGTATCGGGGTCTTTCCCTCCGCGACAGCACCTGCTGCCGCTTTGGCAAAAGCTTCCTCTTTTACCGGAAGCTGTACTTCATGTATCAACTGATATCTATCGACAGTTTCTCTTGTAAGGGGCAGTCCCTCCTGCAGTAGTTCCCTTGCTGTCTGCAGATTTTCCGGGGTGGGTTCCAATCCTTCCCGCACAAGAGCCTTCTCCATCTCCGCGTCCGGTACCTTTTTCGCATCCCAGGTCACCGTCTCGGAATAATATCCCTGCACATCCTCCGCATAGAACTTGGGCTGCTGTCTTCCTACGTTGCCACTGTTCTGTGCCAGATAAAAATCCCAGATTTCCGGCTCCATTTCATTATCAATCATATAATGATATTCATCCTGTGTCGGCTGCCTCAAGTCTTTAGCCATCTCCCACGCTACCTGCATATCATCTATATTTTCCTGTGTAAGTGGAATGTCCTGTCTTTGAAACTCATCGGAAACGGCAGCCGCCAGGGTTTCACTTCCCAGTGCCTCCGCCAGAGTTGCTCTGTCAATGTCGTCCGTATACCCGATGATTTCCTCGCCCGACATTGCCAGCTCTGCCTTGATTTTATCCACAATAGTGACAGCAGTCTCCGGCTCAAGGCGCGCAAAGTCAAAGCCCTCTTCATCGAGCTTAGCATAGTCCTCTGCCGACATTGTGTTGGACATCACTGTCCGGTAATCCTGCAGGACTGCAGCATCAAGGTTCCCCGCATTCTGCTGGATTTCCTCTATGGTTTTTTTATCTTTTGCCGGTTTGGAATTTCCGAACCACCTGTCGCCGCTCTCCATGCCACGGGCAGACTGATAAGCCTTTATCCCTCTTCCCTGCTTTGCCTCCTGCGGTTTTACGGTGTGAACACTATTCAGGTAGTTTTTCTCTGTGTTATCTGTTGTCTGAAATGATATCTTCACGTTTTCCTCGCCTCATTTACCTTTAATCGAGTAGGAGGAATTTCTCATAAGTGAGAAATTCCGACCTCTCACACCACCGTGCGTACCGTTCGGTACACGGCGGTTCAATCAACTTAACAAGTAACACACCTTTCGGTGTAGTAATCTAACATTGAGACTAATCC
>JAILPF010000286.1 GCA_024699575.1 Acetatifactor sp.
TACTTATGCAGCATATAATCTTAATTTCGGTGACGGTGGATATACCAAACTGAAAGTAAGAGCTTCCAGCCCTATGACCGGTGGCGAGATTATTATGCACTCCGGTTCTCTGGAAGGTGAAGTTGTTTGCACCGTTACCCTCGGCGGAAGCGACGTATACGGTGGTGATTGGGCAAACTATGGTGATTGGGACTTTGATGTACCCGAGCTTGCAGCTCTGACAGGAAAACAGGTACTGTTCTTTGAGTTTAACAATCCTCCCGAGGGCAGCAGCCACTGCTTTAATATCAACTGGTACGAATTTTCTAAATAAGAAGTAGGGGGACGGAGCGTTTATGAAGAAAAAAAGATTATTGGCTGTTCTTTTGGCCGCAACAATGACGATTGGTTGTCTGACAGGCTGTGGAAGTAAACAAACTGCAGCAGACGACAAAGAAACTGTTGATTCTACAGATGCAACTGAAGAAGCAGATGCTGAAGAGGAAACAGAAGGAGAGTATCCTTTTGAAGTAGTTGACCTGGAAGGATATACCTTTACTGTAGCAGACAACAACATGGGAAGATGGTTCCCGGAAGAGGGAAGCTCTGAAGTGGCAAATGCCATTATCGACCGTGTGAATAAAGTTCAGGAACTTTTCAACTGTACCATCGAAGTAAAGAACTATGATGAAACAGAATTTGCAAATGCTGTGACTGCCGGTGAAGACTATGCAGACATCGTTGTCTGCGAGACATGGAACCTGGGACGTCACATCAAAGCGAAGAGAATTGTAGACCTTGCTGAGCTGGATGGCTTAAATCTGGATGCTGATTACTGGACCAAATATAATAACACCAATTTGTTGACCTACCAGGGTAAGGTATACGGTGTTGCAGCACCGTTTGCATCTCAGAGTGATGAAATTTTCCTGATGTTCTTCAATAAGAATATTATTGATGAACTGGGATTGGAAAGTCCTTATGATTTGTATGCAAAGAATGAGTGGACATTCAGCAAGTTCCTGGAATATTGTAAGGCAGCCAAGAAAGACTTAAACGGTGACGGTGTTTTCGATGAAAACGACAGATACGGTTTCACCTGTGGACATAACTGGGATACACCTGTTGTAATGTATCTTGCATCCGGCAACCAGTTCTACAGTGAGAACCCTGATGGCTCCATCGAGTTCCAGCTGAATACACCGAACGCTTTCAAAGCAGTAAATCAGATTAAAGAAATGCTGAATCCTATCGATACCTTCTGGCCTAAGCCTGAAGGAGCCGAGATGGAAGCTTATGCACAGGCATTTGCAGAAGGTAAGTCCCTGTTCTACACCTACACAAGAGGTAGAAATGTTGCACAGACAGTTTACGATATGGAGGATGACTTCGGTATCGTTCCCATCCCCAGAGGAGATGACGCAGATACATATCGTTGCTGGGTAAGCCATGATGCACCGAGCGTTTCCATCCCTACCACTAATCAGAATAAAGATAAAACAGTTAAGATTATGGAAGCACTTGCATACTTTGCACAGGACGAGAACGAATTGGAATTGGATGAGTTCTGTGATACAAAACTCAGAGATGATGAATCAGCGGATATCTTGAGAGAGATTCCTCAGTACGCACATTCCGATCTTGCATTTATCGGTCAGCAGTGTGCAGGCGGATTCTACGCAGCATTGAATTCAGTAGTGGATGTTACATTCAACGCAAGAGAGAAGGAAATTGCTTCTACAGTAGCTGGAATTGAGGTTGAGGTTGAGACCGGAATTCAGGAATTCATCGATATTATGTTAGGAAAGACAGCAGAAGAATAGCGAAAAGCGATTCTGAGAAGGAAAAGGGATGCAAATCTTGTATCCCTTTTTCCATAGCGGAGGTTTCAATGAAGAAATTCAGTATAAAGAAATGGATATGCTTAATGAGTGTTTTTGCCGGAGCCGCTGCGTTCTTTTTGAACCCGGTAAGTGTGCTGGCAGAAGAGGCAGAAGAATTATCCTATAAGAATTATCAGAAGCTCCACATGGATTCGGGTTTGGGGACGGATGTCTGCACCATAAATGCAACAGATTATTCAGAGGCGAAAGGTACTGTTGAGGTAACGGATGAAGACAAGATTCTTACAGGGGAAGACGGAACTGTTACCTACCAGATAAATATAAAGAATGCAGGAATGTACTATCTGCAATTAGAGTATATGCCTGCTCCCGGAAATGAAAATGATATCGAACGCAACATTTTGATTGATGGCGCAGTTCCTTTTAAACAGGCACAGTTTGTGACCTTTACAAGAATCTGGAAGGATGCGGAAGAGATACGACAGGACATCAATGGAAACGACATCAGACCTGCCCAGGAAGAAGTGGATGAGTGGAGAACAGTATATGTATATGATTCCGCCAGATATTCCAATGAGCCATTGGCTTTTTACCTGGAATCAGGCGAACATACCATTACTATTCAGGGTGTCAGAGAACCGATGTATCTCGCTAAAATCAGTGTATGCCCATGGGAGAACAGCAAGGCATACAGTGAAGTGAAAGCAGAGTATGCTGCGAACGGATACAAAGAGGTTTCAGCGGAGCCAATCAAGGTACAGGCAGAGGATATGTATCAGAAATCAGATTACACACTGTATCAGTCCTCCGATAAGTCTTCGGCCATCACGGAGCCTCAGGACCCCTCCAAGGTTCGTTTAAACTATATCAGTGGTGATAAATTTAAGCTTGCCGGACAGTGGATTACCTGGCAGGTAGAGGTGCCGGAGGACGGCTTGTACGAATTGGCACTGCGTTTTAAACAGAATTTATTGTCCGGAATCTATACATCAAGAACATTGAAAATAGACGGAGAAGTTCCCTTTGCAGAAGCGGCAGGATTACAGTTTAACTACTCCAGAGACTGGCAGGTAAAAGCGCTGGGTAATCAGGACGAGAACTACAAGTTCTACCTGACAAAAGGTACTCATTACGTGACCATGGAGGTTACACTCGGTGAGATGGCTGACATTATCGCAGAAGTGGATAACAGCTTGACAGAGCTTAATAAAATTTACAGAGAAATTCTCCTGCTCACAGGAGCGGAAGCAGATATCTACCGTGATTATAACTTTGACCGTCATATTCCGGAAACGATTGCAAACATGAAGGTGCAGTCGGATAAGCTGGCAGAACTATCGCAGAAGCTGGAACATATCGTCGGAACGAAGGGTGAGCACGTAGTGGCTTTGGATAAGCTCAGCTATCAGTTGAATCTGATGCATGAGAATCCGGAGCAGATTGCAAGAAACTTTGGACAGTTTAAGGATAATATTGCAGGATTGGCCGACTGGGTGGTAACAGTCAGCGCGCAGCCTCTTTCCATTGACTATCTTCTTTTGACAGCACCCGGAGCAAAGCTTCCCAAGGGCGAAGGCGGGTTCTTTACCTCCGTCGGTTTTGAGATTAAGAGTTTTGCGATGTCTTTCTTTACAGACTACAGTACATTGGGACAGACAGTGGAATACGACAACGCATCTGATGACTGCGTTGAAGTCTGGATTACCTCCGGTAGAGACCAGGCAAATATTATCAGACAGATGATTAACAACACTTTTACCCCGCAGACAGGCATTAACGTGGAACTGAAGCTGGTGAGTGTAGGGACTTTGCTCCCCGCAGTTTTGTCAGGACAGGGACCGGATGTAGCTCTTGGCAATCCGATTGCGGATCCGATTCAATATGCAATGAGAAATGCGGCAATTGATCTCTCAAAGTTTGACGGATTCGATGAAGTGGCAGACAGATTCCATGAGAGTGCTATGGTATCTTACAGCTTTGAAGATGCAGTGTATGCATTGCCTGAGACTCAGACCTTCCCGATGATGTTCTACAGAAAGGACATTTTTGAGGAACTGGGACTGACTCCGCCCAATACATGGGATGAATTTTTTGAGGTTGTTGCAGTTTTGCAGCGAAACAATATGGAAGTAGGATTCCCACAGGGAATGCCCGGTATGCAGATATTCCTGTATCAGAATGGTGGCTCTCTCTATAATGAGAATCTGACAGCATCTACTTTCGCAGATGACACAACCCTGGATGCATTCCAGAGGATGTTGGATTTGTTTACAACCTACAGATTCCCAAGAGATTACAGCTTTTCAAACCGCTTCCGTACCGGTCAGATGCCTTTGGCAATTCAGGACTATACGGAATATAATTCCCTTTCCGCATTCGCCCCCGAAATCAAGGGGTCCTGGGCAATGATTCCGATTCCCGGACAAAAGGGCGAGGAAGGACAGATAAACAGAGCAGCAGCCTGCAACGGAACCTGTGCAATGATGCTCAGAGGAGCTTCCGATGAAGAGAAAGCATGGGAGTTCATGAAGTGGTGGACAACGGCAGAATCTCAGGCAGAATTTGCAAAAGAAATGAAATCCGTATTGGGTAAGGCTGCGATGTATGCAACCGCCAATATGGATGCAATAAAGAGTATGCCATGGACCAAAGACGAGTACACCGCACTGTATGATCAGTGGAATCATATTGTTGGTACTCCTGAGGTTCCCGGTAACTATTATGTGACCAGAAGTATTAACTTCGCATCGGTACAGGGATACACATCCGGAGATGTGGAGGAATTACTGGATTGGGTAACAGAGACCAATGAAGAAATTACCAGAAAACGAAAAGAATTCGGATTGGAATAGGGCAGGAGGATACCGTGAATGAAAAAAATTTCATCAGTGAATGTTCGGACTGCCGCTAAACAACTGTGGCACGACATGAAAAAGAATAAAGTAAGCTATATATTTGTGGCTCCCTACTTTATCCTGTTTTTTATCTTTACCGTATTGCCGGTTATGATTTCCATGGGACTTAGCTTTACTTCCTTTAACATCCTGGAAGCACCGGTATTTGTAGGACTTCAAAATTATGTGAGATTGTTTTTTCAGGATAGGATTTTCATGGAAAAGGCAATCGGAAACACATTTATCATTGCAGCAATTGTAGGACCGATAGGCTATCTGCTTTGCCTATTCTTGGCATGGATGTTAAATGAGCTTCCCAGAATGCTGAGAATGATTTTGACATTGATATTTTATGCCCCCACGATTGCAGGAAATATGTATTTTATTTTCCAGTATCTGTTCAACAGCGATTCCCAGGGTTATGTGAACGCAATCCTGAATCGATACGGAATCACTCAGACAGCAATTCTCTGGTTCCAGGATGAGAAATATATGCTGACATTGATTGTAGTGATTGCATTATGGACCAGTGTTGGTACCACATTCCTTTCCTTCATCGCAGGTTTACAGGGTATTCCAAGACACCTGTATGAGGCAGCAGCGATTGACGGCGTAAAAAACAGATGGCAGGAACTCTATTACGTAACCTTGCCTTCCATGAAACCTCAGCTGATGTTCGGTGCTGTTATGAGTATTACCGGAGCCTTCGGTGTAGGTAGCATTGTTACCGCACTTTGTGGTCTCCCTTCCACCAACTACGGAGTACATACTATCATGAACCATCTGGAAGATTATGGCAATGTGCGTTTCGAGATGGGATATGCTTCTGCCATTGCGACAGTGTTGTTCGTCATCATGATCGGAAGTAACAAGATTATACAGAAAATCTTAGCGAAGGTGGGTGAATAGCAATGGCAAAAATTAAATTTTCCAGAAGAGAAAGAGGCGTAAAGCGTTCCTATGCTGTTGATATTGTGATGTATTCCGTACTGCTTTTGTTTGGAATACTGATGGCAATGCCTTTTGTATTTGCTATCTCCAACTCACTCAAGCCCTTGTCAGAGTTCTTCTATTTTCCCCCCAGAATCCGGGTGGAGAATCCGACCTTTGACAACTTTAAGGATTTGTTCCGTCTGATGAGTGATTCCTGGGTGCCCTTCAGCAGATACATTTTTAACACGGCATTTATTACAATCGTTGGTACGGCAGGACATATTTTGATTGCTTCCATGTGTGCTTATGCTTTGGCAAAGCATAAATTCCCAGGAAGAAATATTATTTTTACATTGATTGTTACCTCTCTGATGTTTAGAGGCGAGGTTACAGCAATTCCAAGCTTTATGATTTTTTCCAAACTGAAAATGGTAGATTCCTATACATCATATATTTTGCCGGCATTGGCATCTACCCTTGGTTTGTATCTGATTAAACAGTTTATGGAGCAGATGGTTCCGGACGAAATTCTGGAATCCGCCAGAATGGACGGAGCAAGTGAATTCAGAGTATTCTGGAGCATCGCAATGCCCATGGTGAAACCGGCGGTATTCACCCTGCTCATGTTATCTGTTCAGAACCTGTGGAACACAGGAAGCAGCGTATATATCAGAA
>JAILPF010000296.1 GCA_024699575.1 Acetatifactor sp.
TCAGCATGAATCAAATATTTCTTTCCACCTTCATATTTCTTTTTGGAAAAGAAATGATACCACGTTCCTTCCGGAAGATAAATCTCTCTTTCCGTTCCATCCTCAAAAGTCAACGGGCATACTAACATACTTTCGCCAAAGAAATACTGATCATCTATCCCATGCGTATTCGCATCTTCATCATAATCTATCACCACAGCACGCACCGGTGGTTTTCCACACTTTGCGTATTCAACAAATGCACTATATAAATAAGGAAGCATACGCATTCTAAGTTCAAACAGTTTTCGAGTCTCATCCGTATAGTAAACTGAATCCTTCATCTCTTCACCGGCCAGATTCTTCTGAATATCTGTCTGCTTCCATGGTGGACTCGGTATTCGCCAACTATTTATCAATGCATGAGCAGAGAATACTATCGTCTGCAATCTTCTCAAAAGATCATTTCCATCCTTACTATCTCTCACCTCAGGGCACCATAAGAGACCTGAAAATCCGGAATTTGCCACGCCTCTGATAAACTGCTTATGATTATACAAATCTGAATATAATACAAACGGCAAGGGTGCTGCCAAGGAACCGGAAGAGCGCACCTGAGAATATGTCCTCTTATTTTCCTTACGATAGATATCAGCAATCAGGTTTTGATACAGGAATCCAATCGCCTGATGCATCTGCTCTCCATCCATCCCTGATGGAAATACCGTTGAATCCGGGAATGCCCAATTAGAGGGATTATAATCGGAATTATCGCATTCATCCAACTTAAACCCGGCAATTCCCTTCTTTACCAGGACATCTCTATGATAATCTTCAAACAATTTCCCGGCTTCTTTTGTTGCAAAATCCGGAACCAAGCCGTTCCAAACCTCATAATCGCCGCTATAGGGCATCAATTCCTTATAAAACGGTGCCATGGGATGCACATAAACATGTTCCCAGAGGTTTACTTTATATCCATCCTCAGCAAGCCTATGAAGCATCTCGTCATGATGAGGAAATATATTCGACCATTTATATGTACATGAATAACTATGGGATTGCCATCCGGGCTCCAAGCCCAATACATCCATAGGAATTTTCTCTTTACGGAATAAATCAGCCAGATTTTTTACTTCCTTCTCTGTGCTGCCACCATAAGAACGGTACCACATACCCAACCCCCACAAAGGAGGTACACATCCACCACCTGCAAAAAGGTTATATCTTTGCACAATTTCCTTAATGTTTCCTTCAAAGAAGTATAATTCCACCCCTTCTGCCACAGGCACATCAATAATTATTTTTCTCTTCTCTTTTGCTCTTTTTAACGCATATAGTGCAGACTCTGAAAATTCCTTATGTTTCTCATTCTCGCTTGTCAAATAGCCGGAATCTCCCTTTGCTGTGTGAGTTCCCATCAAAAAAGTAGTATAACGAAAGGTATTTACAAAAACTCCATAGCCTGCCGTTGATATATAAAAAGGTACCGGCGCATGACTTTCACCCGTGTCTGCCACAGGATCTGAATTTACCTTTACATAACGTCGCTTACCGGCATGATTAAAACTTTGAAGTTGTAATCCAAAACCATAAATATCTTCATCCGTATTCATGGGAATGGTTATGACCGTACCTCGATTTGTCAGTCTGTACTGTATTTCTTCTTCGGTAAATTCCTTCGATTTGCTGATATCTACCCGTTCCAATGCCTCTTTCTTCATCGGGTATTTGCGAAAGCATTCCGGTTGAAATTTTTCCGGCTTGCCGACTGTTAAGCGCCATACTCCCTTCGCGATTTTTTCCATTTAAAAAAACATTCCCTTCTGTCTTATATTTTTGCACTTAATTACAGTACGATATATTTATCATATACCGTACTGTAATAATAAACCTTATTTTGTAGCCAAGAAATCTGTCAACTGCTTAACAAATGCATCAACGATCTCCTGTCCGCCATTCTGCATTGCCTCATCGACATTAACTTTTAACATTTCAGACATTGTGTCATAGCTGTGTCCATCAGCGTCTGTTGTAATACCATGTAACTTAATAGTAGCAACTTTGTCAGTTACCGCCTTACACTGTGCGATAGCTGTATTCAGATCAACATCAGTTGTATCAAAGTTGAAACCGAGAATCGGCAAACCGATGAATGAGCTGGCATCGAGTTCATACTGTCTGTAAGCAAGAGCCTCTCCGTCATATGCTGTAGAGATTAATGCGTAATTAGGATTCCATGTCCACCCATATCCACCGAAATCGGAACTATATGTAGTCAGAGTTTCATAAGTACCATTTTCATCACCATACTTAAAGTCGACACCTTCAAGACCTAGCTGGAATAAATCATGTGCCTCCTGAGAACCAAACAACCAATCAAGAAATCTCATTGTGTACTCAATCTTATCTGAGGTAGCAGGAATTGCCAAACCATTGTTACCTGCAAAGTTGGTAGGAATTGCTCCCTTTTCTTTATTTCTGATTTCATCAACATAGACAAAATAACCAACAGCACCTTCTCCAAGATCAGTCTCGTAATTCTTTACACCTAAATAATCATCCAAGGTGCCAACATAAGAAGCGGATAAACCTGATGAAAAAGAAATTCCAGCATCTGTAGTACTTAAAGAGTCCGGATCAATATATCCTGCCTTCTGCCATTCTGCAAAAGTATCATATCTGCGTGCACCGAAGTCATAATTCCATCCTTCAGGGAAATCCTTGAATGCTTCATCTCCACTTCCTTCTACTGCATACGCTACAAGCTTATTGTCTTTTGTGTATGTCCAAATAGTAAGTCCACCTGCACTGTACATCTGAAGTCCTGCCTCTGCGGATCCTGGATATGCTTCACCACGAATGGACTTAAGCTGGAAGAAACCGCGTGCCTGAGTAGCACTGTAAGCTACATAGCCTGCATCCAGTGCAGCCTGCCAATATGCTTCCATCTCTTCAAAACTGTTAATTTTACCGTTGTTACCGATCCCCCAGTCTTTTGCCCAGTCAGCTCTGTACCAAATTACAGGAATACCATTTCCGTATGTCTCATACAGAGGAATGTAGCACATCTGACCAAACCACTTGTTTGCTTCCATTGTGTCTTCACTGAAAGCCTTTGCCAATCCGGGATATTCGGTTGGATTATTGAAATACTTGCTCAAATCAGCATAATATCCTTCAGGAGCAAGGTTCTTTAACTGAACCCATGATGCATCAAATACCATATCCCAATCCGAGCCGGAGGTAATTTCCAGATTCAACTTTTCCTTGTAATCTGCATGCTCAACCCAAGTCACATCCAGTTCAATGTTTAATGTATCTTTTGTCATTTCAAGATACTTCTCATACACTGCTGCCCATCCTTCCGGTTCGGGACCTTTATGTAAAAACTTAATTGTTACTGGTTCATCAGGAACTACATATCCGGTATCTGTAGCAGCAGCTTCATTGACGCCCGTATCTTGCGTCTGACTATCATTGTTATCCTGTGCATTTTCTGCAACTTCTGTTTTTGTACCCCCTTCAGCTGTTGTAGATGTATCGGTGGCACCACCACAGCCTGTAAGCAAACTAACACACATAGTTGTTGCCAACATCAAAGCAAACCATTTTGATGTCTTCTTCATAATTATTTTCCTCTCTTTCCTTACACAGATGTACTGCATTTTTGTCGTCGCATGCAACTGACACTAAAATAATATATTTCCCAGCTTTATTGCAACTATACAAACTAATGATATGCCGTTTTGGAAACATTTAAAGCTAAAGAATCCTCTCAAATTGGCTTAGTATAATTTTTAATGATTACTCTCTTTATTACTCAACCCGTTGTAACTGCCCTCAAAAACCTTGTCAGCTGTCTGTTTTTTTTATACAATGTGTATAGACTACATCTTCGTAATATCCTATGGTTTTCATCCACACATAGATAATACGAATGGTTTATTTAAGGAGAAGTACTCGTGA
>JAILPF010000307.1 GCA_024699575.1 Acetatifactor sp.
TACCCAATAGTCCCACTAAGGTACGCGTGAAGGACAAAGTTGAGTATTTGGCGATTGCAGATATTTCGTTGCTCATTAAAACCGAAGATGAAATAGATGCTGAGGCGGAGGATACCGCAGTGGCAGATGCACTTGCGGATGCGGACAAAACCGAGATCAAGGGCATGCAGAGCCATGGCAGTAATGCAAAGATTGGCATTGATGTCTCCAAATGGAACGGCGAGATTGACTGGGTAAAGGCAAGGAACGCAGGTGTAGAATTTGCCATCGTGAGAGCCGGATATAGAGGATCTGTCACGGGAAGTCTTGTGGAAGATCCGCTTTTCAAAGATAATATGCGCGGTGCAAAGCAGGCGGGAATTCCGGTGGGAGTTTATTTCTTTACACAGGCTGTGGACGAGGTGGAAGCTGTCGAGGAGGCTTCCGCAGTCTTAAACCTGGTGGCAGAATATGAGCTTGATTATCCGATTTTTATTGATACGGAAGGGGCCGGTGGAAATGGGCGTGCGGATGGGCTGGACGCAGAACAGAGAACTCTTGTCTGTGAGGCGTTTTGCAGGACGATCGCAAATGCCGGAAAATCCGTGGGCGTTTACGCCAGCAGGAACTGGTTGACCAATAATCTGCTGACGGAAAAATTGGATCATTATCAGACCTGGCTTGCAGAATACCGAAAAGTACCGCTGTATCAGGGATACTATCAAATGTGGCAGTATACTTCCAGGGGTACGGTGGACGGTATTAGCGGCAAGGTGGATATGGATATCTGTTATGAGTAAAAGAGTAATGTGAGTGAGGATAGAACAATGGGAAAAATAACAGTAGAGACATGTGAAATTGAAGGGCTGAAGATTATTACCCCTACCGTCTATGGGGACGAGAGAGGGTACTTTATGGAGACCTATAATTATAATGACTTCAAGGAAGCAGGAATTTCGGAGATATTTGTGCAGGATAATCAATCTGCATCCAAGAAAGGTGTGTTGAGGGGATTGCATTTCCAGAAGAATTTCCCTCAGGATAAGCTTGTCAGAGTAATCAAAGGGGAAGTATATGACGTGGCTGTTGACTTGCGTGAGGGCTCTGAGACATTTGGAAAATGGTTTGGTGTAGTACTGTCTGAGGAGAATAAAAAGCAGTTTTTTATTCCGAAGCATTTCGCACACGGATATCTGGTACTTTCCGATTACGCTGAGTTCTGCTATAAATGTTCTGATTTTTATCATCCGGGAGATGATGGCGGAATTGCCTACAACGCAGAGGATATCGGAATTGAATGGCCGGATTTGGGTGATACAAAGTTTACCTTGCTTGAGAGAGATTTAAACTGGGGCAATCTTGCAGATTATGTGAAAGCTTCAAAGGAAGGGTAACGGATAGCTATGAAGATTAGCAAAAGAGGTGGAATCATCATTTTTTTGGCGGTCGCACTGGCTATGGCGGCAGTGATTATATTGCATCAAAATCCCGGCGCGGACATGCAGGAGGAACTGTGGAAGAAAGTGATTTCCTGTGCTGTGATTGCGCTTTCCTGTGTGCTGTTTATTACTTTATACGATAAGATTACTGTCCTTCCGGTGGAGCTATTCCAGAACAGGCATCTGATTTGGAAGCTTGCGAAGAATGATTTTAAAAAGCGATATGCAGGGTCCTATATGGGAGCAGTGTGGGCGATGGTTCAGCCGGTGGTCACCGTTGCGATGTATTATGTGGTTTTTGACAAGATTATGGGAAGTGCCGCGGCCACTTATCGCGATGGTGTACAGGTTCCGTTTGTTCTTTTTTTAACTGCCGGTCTTGTGCCGTGGTTTTTCTTTAGCGAGGCGTTGAATAATGGAACAAATGCGCTGCTGGAGTATACTTATCTGGTAAAGAAGGTAGTGTTTAAAATCAGTATTTTGCCGATTATCAAGGTGATTGCTGCTACCTTCATCCATGGTTTCTTTGTATTGGTTTTATTGGTGGTTGCTGCGTTTTATGGATATTACCCTACTATTTATACGCTGCAGATTTTCTATTATAGTTTCTGTCTGTTCATGTTGGTATTGGGGATCAGTTACAGCACCTGTGCTGTGGTGGTGTTTTTCAAGGATCTTTCGCAGATTATCAATATTGCCCTACAGATTGGAATGTGGGCGACTCCCATTTTGTGGAATCTGGATAGTGTAAATGCCTCCTGGATTGTCTTTTTGAAGATTAATCCGTTGGTCTATATTGTGAACGGATATCGGAGTGCTATTTATGAGAGACAGTGGTTTTTTGAAGATTTCTTTTCCACAATGTATTTCTGGATTGTAACTGTTGTATTGTTTGGAATAGGTGCACTGGTATTCAAGCGCTTGAAGGTACATTTTGCGGATGTACTGTAAGAAGATAGAGGTCGTATGAAAGAAAACAATCTAGCCATTGAAGTGAAAAATGTGCAAAAAATATATAAGCTGTATGACAAACCCTCGGATCGCCTGAAGGAGGCATTCGGTCTGGGAAAACATCAGAAAGTCAAGCTGCATCATGCACTGAATGATGTGAGTATGGAAATTCATAAAGGGGAAACGGTGGGAATCATCGGTACTAACGGTTCCGGAAAATCTACGATTTTGAAGATTATCACCGGGGTATTGAACCCTACAGCCGGTGAGGTTCATGTGGACGGAAGAATCTCGGCACTGCTTGAACTGGGAGCAGGATTCAACATGGAATATGATGGTATCGAGAATGTTTACCTAAATGGTACCATGATGGGTTTTTCCAAAAAGGAAATTGACGAAAAACTGCCGGATATTCTCGCGTTTGCTGATATCGGTGACTATGTATATCAGCCTGTGAAGACTTACTCCAGCGGTATGTTTGTGCGTCTTGCTTTTGCGGTTGCAATCAACATTGAACCGGAGATTTTGATTGTGGATGAGGCGTTGTCCGTGGGCGACGTATTTTTTCAGGCGAAATGTTATCATAAATTTGAAGAATTCAAAAAGATGGGCAAGACGATTGTCTTTGTCAGTCATGATTTGAGCAGTATCAGCAAGTATTGTGACAGAGTCTATCTGTTAAATAAGGGTGTTCTATTAGGGGAAGGCAAACCTAAGGAGATGATTGACGCTTATAAGAGAGTGCTTGTTGGGCAGTATGAACTTCCGGATAAATCGGAAAATAAAGATTTATTAGAGGATGAGGAACTGCAGGCTGTGGCCGGTGCGGCAGCAGGGGGCTCAGAAATGCAGGGATATAATCCGCAGGCATTAGAGTACGGCACGAAGCAGGCTTTCATAGAGGAATGTTACCTGACAGATGACAGAGGCGTGCGCACTACAGCCATTATCAAAGGTAGTGAATTTACTTTGCACATGAAGGTGCGGTTTGCAGATGCGATTCCGGCTCCTATTTTTGCTTTTTCTTTTAAAAATGTCAGAGGAACAGAGATTACCGGAACCAACACAATGATTGAAAAGGCATATCTGGAGGGCGCAGAGGCCGGACAGGTGATGGAGATCACTTTTGCACAGAAGATGAGCCTTCAGGGAGGAGAGTACTTGATTTCTCTTGGCGTGACGGGCTATAACAGAGATGAGTTTGAAGTATATCACAGATTGTATGATGTGATTAATGTGACAGTGGTGTCGGATAAGGACACGGTTGGATATTATGATATGGATTCTAAGGTGAGTGTGACGACGCACACAACCTAATTTCTTGTTTGGAAAGGATTGATTACATGGAGCAGAAGGAGATAATCGGGAAAATTGAATTGGACTTAAGCAAGTATCCGGGTGAAGATTTGTACTGCGACGGTCAAGTGGAAGATGAACTGCTCAATATTGTGAAAAATCTCTCTCCTGTGGAATATGGTCGTGCGATAGAGGAGAGGAAGGATTGGCCGACTTTGTATCATCTCTCGCCTCTTCGTGAGAATATTGTGGATTGGATACCCATGGGGAAGGATGCGAAAGTGCTTGAGGTTGGAAGTGGCTGCGGAGCTATCACCGGTGTGCTGGCACGAAAAGCGGCATCTGTCACTTGCGTGGATTTATCCAAAAAACGCAGCATGATTAATGCATACAGACATAGTGAATGTGAAAATGTAAAGATTCATGTAGGAAACTTTAAGGATATAGAGCCCGACTTGGACTGTGATTTTGATTATATTTGTCTGATCGGTGTATTTGAATATGGGCAGAGTTATATCGGCGGTGATAAACCTTTTGATGATTTCCTGAATATTTTGATGCGTCATCTGAAAAAGGGTGGAAGAATTATCATTGCCATAGAAAATAAATATGGATTAAAGTATTTTGCGGGATGCAAGGAAGACCATCTGGGAACATATTTCAGCGGAATTGAAAATTATGTGGATGGCGGCGGGGTAAGGACATTCAGCCGAAAAGGCTTGGAGAAGATATTTAAGAGATGCAGTGTCGGAGAATATCATTTTTACTATCCTTATCCTGACTATAAATTTATGACGGCTATGTACAGTGATGCTTATCAGCCGGGAAAAGGGGAATTGTCCAATAATCTACGCAATTTTGACAGGGACAGAATGCTTCTGTTCGATGAGAAAAATGCGTTTGACGGTTTGGCAGAGGATGGGATGTTCCCTGTTTTTTCCAACTCTTTTATCGCGGTTATCGGTGGGGATTTTGAAATAAAATATGTGAAATACTCCAATGACCGTGCCCCTGAATATGCCATCAGGACAGAAATCAGACAGAATGAGCGCGGAAAAATATCTGTGAGAAAATATCCCATGACCGGAGCATCAGCAGAACATGTTCGTGGGATGGCGGTTGCCTATGAAAATCTGGTGGAAAAATATAAGGGCGGAAAAGTGGATATCAACGTCTGCACGCTGGTGGATGAGCAGGACGAACTCTATGCGGAATTTGAGTATGTGGACGGAAAGCCGCTTGCGGATTATATGGATAAATGTCTGGAGAAAGATGACCATCAGGGATTTATGAATTACTTTAAAGAGTATGTGACGCGTATCGGATATCACAGCGATTTCCCTGTCTCTGATTTTGATTTGATTTTTTCCAATATTCTGGTTTCCGGTAACAGATGGACACTGATTGATTATGAGTGGACTTTTGGAAAGCCTATTGAACCGAAGGAATTGGCATTTCGAGCAATTTACTGTTATTTGCTCGAAAATGAAAAAAGAAATAAATTGCATTTGGATGAAGTACTTGCAGAACTGGAAATTTCGGAAGAGGATGCTGAGAATTACAGGGAACAGGAGAGGCAATTCCAGCGCTTTGTGACCGGCGACAGGATGGCTATGGCGCAGATGAGAGACTTGATAGGATACCGTATGATGGTGCCTCAGAAATGGATTGAACGGTATCAGGATTCTGAGAGCGTGGAGCGTGTTCAAATATATGAGGATACCGGAGAGGGCTGCAACGAGGAACAATCCTACTTTGTGAAGGATGCTTATCAGGGTAATCACTTGATTGAACTGGAACTTACGGTAAGCGGAAATGTGAGAATGCTGCGTATTGACCCTGCGTTTGACAGCTGTATGGTTAAGATTGAAAGTATGACTTTTAACGGGGAAGAGATTCCACTGAAGAAAAGAAAGCTTTTGCTTACGAACGGCAGAATCGTTAAGCCGTCGGCCAGGGAAAACTATCAGCCAAGTATCGTATTTGATACAAAAGACCCGAATATTAATATTGATTTGACGATGCTTGAGAGAAAAGCAGAGAATATTGTTACCGCACGCATGGAGATTGTACGACTTCCTTTGGAAATGGCAAAGGATATGGCAGGGGCAGCTAAAGGACTTATTTAATTTTGAAATTGAAGGGGCAGAAAATTGAGCATTCGCAGTCTGGTGAAGCAGATACTTACGGAACAATTTAATAGTGTGTATCGAAGAAAAATTAGACAAAAACAAATCTCATATGCACAGTGGATTCGGAGGCTGGAGGAGACTTCACCAAAAGCAGATGAAATGATTGCAGATGTGCATTTTGAGTGCTATCGAATCCACTGCGGAGAAATTGCAGAAGATGCATTGAATTGGATTGCGGAGTACTTTACAAATCATCCGGAGACGGATGTAGTATATGGGGACGAAGATGTGATGTCGGGGGGCATAAGGCAGAATCCCTGGTTCAAACCGGATTGGTCTCCTGATTTTTTACAGAGTTGTTTTTATTTTGGCGGAATGTTTGCTGTACGAAAGTCTTTTTTGGAAAAACATCATCTGCAGGTGCCTGCGAATGTTGACACGGATACTAAAACTTATTTTGCATGGGGAAGAAAATGTGCCGACCTGGCAGGCGGTTATCAAAAAGCCGGAAATTGTATAGGACACATTGCAAAAATATGTTTTCACAATGCGGATGACAGTAACTATAGGCGATACCTTGACTCGCAAGCGGAAACAGCTGAGATGGATGCGTTTCAGGATATTCCGATGGTTTCGGTGGTGATTCCGTCTAAGGATCATCCGCAGCTATTGGAGAAATGTCTGGAGCATGTGCACAGTGCTTTTGGAAAAATTCCGCATGAAGTGATTCTGGTTGACAATGGAAGTAATGATTTAAACAAAAAACGGACGGAAGTGCTTGTAAAGGTATGGACGGAACGTGGTTGTAAGGTAATGTATCTCTATCAACCGATGGACTTTCATTTTTCAAAAATGTGTAATCTCGGAGCGGAAAAAAGTACCGGAAGGCTGCTTCTATTCCTCAATGATGATGTGGAACTCTGCAATGGAAGTAATATAGAAAGGCTTGTGAAGCTTGCATGCCGCCCATATGCCGGAGCGGTTGGAATCAAACTGTACTACCCGGAATCCACCCGTATACAGCATGCGGGAATTACAAATCTGCCCATGGGTCCTGTGCATAAACTACAGTTTATGATGGACGAAAGAGATTATTATTTTGGAACGAATCAAAAGACAATTAATGTCAGTGCTGTCACTGCGGCATTTCTTTTGGTGGAGAAAGATAAATTCAGGGAGATTGGCGGTTTTTCCGAAAAGCTTCCTGTGGCATTTAATGATGTGGAACTTTGCTTTTCACTGCTGGAAAAGGGATATTATAATGTGTGCGCCAATGATTGCCATGCGTATCACCATGAATCCCTAAGCCGTGGAGATG
>JAILPF010000340.1 GCA_024699575.1 Acetatifactor sp.
ACAAGTGGTAAATGTTACGAACAAATTTCATCTTTGAATAAAATCATAGATCATTTGCCAAGTGAATTTATCCGAACGCATCGTTCCTACATTGTAAACATGGCTCATATATATCGAATAGCATCTGGAACAATAGAATTATCCAACCATATGACAACACAGATAGCGCGTTCCTATACCAAAGACGTTATTGATGCTTTTGCAAGGTATACCACTCGATTTGATGTGCAAGGAGATTAATAAATGGTAAAACAACTCTCAACTAAATTTGTGAATTATTTAATTGTTCTTTCAGGCATGGATGTGCATGATGAAGATATGGAAGTATATATCTATGGATTGGAATGCTTTTTTAACACATTTGTCACATTTATTTTATTATCTTTGTGGGGATGTATAACCCATACTCTTCTACTTACTTGGCTGTGGGTAGTTGCTTTTTCTTTTTTGCGAAAATTTATAGGAGGAGCACATGCACCGACGCAAATCTCTTGTATCATAAGCAGCGTCATCTTAGGGTGTATGAATCAGTGGGCCATTCTTAATGTGAATCAATCCATTGGAAGTTATATTTTGTGCATTTGTCTATGTGTTATACTGGCTCCGCATCACAATTCCAAATTATCGCTGTCGCAAAAGCAAAGATGGAAATATAAGTTGGCATCTATTATAATTATTTGCATTGGTATGTATTCCTATGCTGTATTAGGTTCCTCAAATATCACTTCTACGATACATTATGCATATTTATGTGGTTGTACGTTATTGTTAGTTGCTTTCATTCGGAGATGGCAAACAGAAAAAGTAAGGTGGCTAAAGAATATCGGTCAACAAGATTGAACTGAAATCTGTATAAATGGGGATTTTTCCCTCGAGAAGAATGATTATATCATTGGCAGAAGCTGGTCAAATGAAAAACTAAATTCCGCTTGTATCCCTCCGCTTTTAAATGACTTTGTAATCTCAATTGTAATTCAAAAATCCATACCTAATCTTTGAGTTGCAATTCATCGAATGATTTTGTAAATGAATTTGCATAACATATAAGTCAAGAAATATTTATCGAGTTGCGATAAATATTTCTTGACTTTTTGTTTTTGCGGTGTTACTCTGTACTCAGAAAAGAGAGGAGGTAACTATCGTGAAAACAAATCGTAGTTCATTATCTTTTAAAATCACTTTAATTGGAATCGGTGTGTTCGGGTTGTTGTTTTTCTTTTGGGCATTACCCTCCATCGGGAAGACAATCGCGGAGGCTTATCCGGAGTTCGCCCATGCCTATCTGCCTTGGTTGGCATTGCTTTGGATTCTGGCGATTCCCTGCTATCTGGTGCTGTTCTTGTTCTGGCAGGTGGCAAAAAGCATAGATGTGGATGAATTGTTTGCAATCTCTAATTCCAAGCGCTTCATACAGGTGGCAAACCTGGCAATTATCAACTGTATTATTCTTGGAGTGGGTAATATATTATTCCTTGTCCTGAATATTAATCACCCATCCATTGTGATTGGCTCTATGTTCATTATTCTGCTGGGTATTGCATTTAACAGCTGCATGCGGTTTATGGCAGAAATTTTCCAGCGTGGAGAGGTACTCCAGGATGAAAGTGATTTGACCATTTAAGGAGGAAGGATATGGGAATTATTTTTAATATAGACGTGATGCTGGCGAAGCGGAAGATGAGTGTGACAGAGCTTGCGGACCGTGTGGGAATTACCATGGCTAACATTTCAGTTTTAAAAAATGGAAAAGCGAAAGCAATCAAGGTTTCGACACTGGCAAAGCTTTGTAAAGCCTTGGACTGCCAGCCCGGAGATATCCTAGAGTATCAGAAAAGCGAGGAAGAGGAAGATGAATGAGGAAGAACAAAAAAGCAGGGCAGCAGCCTTTGGAAAATATGCATTGTCCGCATTTATTTTTGCAGGACTTGTGGTAATTTGCATCTACAAAAACAGTGCTGCAATCACTTACCCTGTTTATATGGTGGGGCTGTTGGTACTGCTGCATAAGGTATTGCCATTAAAGCTGAACGATAATGCAACCAAATGTTATGTGTTGGCGTTGTTGCTATTATCTGTATCCAAATGTACCACTGCATCCTGGACACTGCAAAGGCTGGACGGAATAGCTGTTTTCCTTTTGTTTTTCAGCCTCGTCATCCACACTGTCTGCGAGGACGGAGGCTGGGAGTTCCCAAAACGGTTGAGGGCGTTGTGTAAAGCGGTAGTGGAGCCATGGCTGCATGCATTCACGCTGTTTGTTGATCAGGCTGCCTTTATACGGGAGAAGAGAAATAAGAGTGAGAAGAGTGTACTCGGCTTTGTGGGAATCGGGCTGTTAATTGCCCTGCCCCTGGTCTTTATTGTATTATTGCTGTTAGGAAGTGCGGATAAGGTCTTTGGCGACATGGTGGAGTCCGTCATTGACAAGCTGTTTTTCTTAGAATATCTCCCGGATTATTTTGGACTGATTGTGTGGTTTACCGGTGCTCTTCTGGGGTGGTATGCGGGAAGCAAATTTTTTGCCGAGGAGCCGTTTACGGTTGCCGATAGTCAGCGAAAACAATATCATGCCGTGGTTGGAATTACAATCAATACTGTGCTGACTGTGATATATGTTTTGTTTTCCGGTGTGCAATTCGCAGTGCTGTTCACAGGAGGAATGGCATTGCCCGGGAAGTACACTTACGCGGAATATGCACATCAGGGTTTCTATCAGCTGGTAATTGTGTGCCTTTTAAATTTGATGGTTGTGACAATCAGTAAAGCGTTATTTGCCGAAAACAAAGCCTTGAAAATACTTTTGGCTATCATTTGCTGCTGTACCTATGTTATGATTGCATCAGGAGTCTTGCGAATGCTTTTATATGTGCGTGCCTATCAGTTTACGTTCCTTCGACTGTTTGTTCTGTGGGCAATGGCAATTCTGGCGATTTGCCTGACTGCGGTTTTACTGAATATCTTTTTGCCGAAGGTCAATGTATATCGCGTAAGTCTGGTGGCGGTCACAATCGGTTATCTTTTGTTTGCCTATGTGCACCCGGATTACTGGATTGCCAGATATAACATGAGCAAGGAAACCACTTGGATGACTCCCAGATTTGACATGAGCAAGGGCCCTGTGGAACCGAGCGCTTATGACCAGCGTTATCTGATTGACAATCTGTCGGCAGATGCAGTGCCGGCGTATCTGAAGGATGCAGCACTGCTGGAGCGATATAAACAAGCGTACTATTTAGAGCATGACAGCTCAGAATCGGTGTTTTATAAAGTAAGACATTTCAATATTTCAGAGGCGGTGGCAGAGTATCTGATGGAAAAACAGTGAGGCGAAAATGAAATTTTTACTGACAGCAATCAATGCAAAATACATTCATTCCAATCCGGCAATTTACAGCCTGCGGGCATATGCAGGAAAAGAATTGGAATCCCATATTGAATTGGCGGAATATACAATCAATCAACAGATGCAGGATATTATGGCAGACATTTACAGCAGGAGACCGGATGCAATCGGGTTTTCCTGCTATATCTGGAATTGGAATATGGTGCAGGAGCTTCTGCTTGAGATTCCAAAGGTTTTGCCGGATACGGATATCTGGCTGGGCGGTCCGGAGGTGACCTATGATGCGGAGCGGATTTTAGAGCATTATCCGAAGCTTACCGGAATCATGGTGGGCGAAGGAGAGGTGACCTTCAAGGAACTGATGGAATACTATGTGTTTAGACAAACACAGGATGAGAATGGTTCTGATGCGGGGAAAACAAAGTGCCCGGAACAGGTCGCCGGCTTGTGTCTGCACACAGGATATACAAAAGCAAGACCCCTCACCAATCTCACCGATCTGCCATTTTTGTATGAGGATTTGGAGCCCTTTGCCAATAAGATTATCTATTATGAGAGCAGCAGAGGGTGCCCGTACCGCTGTAGCTACTGCTTATCCTCCATCGATAAAAAAGTCAGATTACGTGACATTGATGTCGTTAAAAAAGAACTTCAATTTTTCCTTGATCATAAGGTGAAACAGGTTAAATTTGTGGATAGAACATTTAACTGTGACCACAAGCATGCCATGGAAATCTGGAAGTACATTTACAAGCATGACAATGGTGTCACCAATTTTCATTTTGAAATATCGGCGGATATTCTGCGGGAAGAGGAAATTGCATTGCTGAGGAAATTCCGCCCGGGTCTGGCACAGCTGGAGATTGGTGTGCAGTCCACCAATGAACAAACAATCAAAGCTATCAACCGCAGTATGAATGTGGAGAGGCTGGAGCGGATTGTCGCCTCCGTCAGAGAAGGAAACAATATTCACCAGCATTTGGATTTGATTGCCGGTCTTCCCTACGAGGATTATGAGAGCTTCGGACGTTCCTTTAACCGTGTGTATGCTATGAAGCCGGATCAGCTGCAACTGGGATTTTTAAAGGTGTTAAAGGGCTCGGAGATGGCAGAGCGAGCGGAGGAATTCGGCATCTGCTTTGGAGAAAAACCACCTTATGAGGTGCTGTATACCAAATGGCTTGCCTACAGTGACGTGCTTCGGTTGAAACGGGTTGAAGAGATGGTGGAGCTATACTATAACAGCAATCAGTATACCCACACGCTTCCCTTTCTGGAGCGTGCTTTCGCCACGCCCTTTGAAATGTTTGAACAGATGGCAGACTATTTTGAGGAGAAGGGGTACTTTATGAACAGCCCGGCAAGAGCATACCGTTACCAGGTGCTTTTGGACTTTGCCCAAAAATATGACACGGATAACACCTCCATTTATCAGGAACTTTTGACCTATGATTTGTATCTGAGAGAGAATGTAAAGAGCAGACCGGAGTTCTGTACTGATTTGACAGATGTGTCATATAAGGATGCGATGCGGAACTTTTACAGAGCAGAGGAAGAAAACAGACAGTATCTACCGGAGTACGGGCAATATGACTGGAAACAGCTCTCAAAGATGACCCATCTGGAGCCGTTCCATTATCCTGTATGGGACTTGCAAAAGCTCCTGCAAGAACAGGGTAAAATGCAGAGCAACAAGCCCGACGGAAGAGAATATATTTTATTTGATTATCAAAACCGGAATCCGTT
>JAILPF010000316.1 GCA_024699575.1 Acetatifactor sp.
AATGTGGATCTGGTGACTGTGGCCGTGAATATGATGAGCCACGGTGTGGACAGCGGATTGGATTTCTCCAGAATTATGGATATCCGGGAAGCTTATGAGAGATTTACGGGCATGAGAGTGCACGAGAGAACTCCTTATGCGGGAGACCTGGTATTTACGGCATTCTCCGGCTCCCATCAGGATGCAATCAGCAAGGGAATGACCTGGTTAAAGGAAGGTAAGAGCGGAAAGAGATGGGATGTTCCTTATCTTCCAATTGATCCAGCTGATGTGGGCAGAGAGTACGAGTCCGATGTAATCCGTATCAACAGTGTGTCCGGTAAGGGTGGCGTATCCTTCGTACTGAAGCAGCAGTTTGGCTTTGCGCTTCCCGAGGCGATGAAGGAAGAAGTGGGATATCTGGTAAAAGGTATCTCCGACAGGAGACATCAGGAACTTTTGCCCAAAGAGATTTATGAGATTTTCAAGGAAAATTATGTAAATCCAAGAGGCATCTTCAATATCCCCGAATGCCACTTTAAGCAGGAGGATGGAATTCTTGCGCAGGTGACTGTGGAACAAAATGGCGAAAAGAGAGTGCTTGAGACCAGAGGAAACGGACGACTGGATGCGGTGAGCAATGCGATTAAAACCTTCTTTGGAATTGATTACAAGCTTTCCATTTACGAGGAACATGCCATCTCCAAGGGCTCTGACTCCAAGGCGGCAGCCTATGTGGGCATCATGCATGGAGATAAATATTACTGGGGCGTTGGCGTGGACGAGGATATTATCAAGAGCTCCGTTGCAGCATTGGTTTCCGCTACCAATAAACTGGCGCAGGAATATCATATCACCGCAGGAAGAGAGGAAAGAACCGTAGAGATTGTCAGCTATATTCAGAAGAATTATATGGATGTAACGCTGGATAGTCTGGCGGAGCACTTTCATCTTTCCAAACCGTATCTCTCCAAGTACATCAAGGATAAGACCGGTATGACCTTCCAGGATGCAGTAAAAGAGGCGCGTATGAAAAAGGCAAAGACGCTTCTCAAGGAATCCGAACAGACGGTGGAGAGCATTGCAGCCCTTGTGGGATACGATAATGTGGAGCACTTTAACCGGTTGTTTAAGAAATCATACGGAGTGACACCCATTCAATATCGTAAAAATCCTTGATTTTCTGTGAAAAAAATGTGAAACCGCTTCACAACTTTCGAAAAATGCTGTAAAATGTTTCAGTGTGCATTCACAGCAAATTAGGGAAGGAGACATTTCGTTATGTCTAAGCAGGAAAAAGTTACAGAACAAAATGAACAAAAAACAATGACAAAATATGATCTCAAGATGCAGAGACGTAAGGAGCAGGAGGAGAAAGAAAAGCGTGATAAGCGTGTGGGGACAATTATCAGCACGGTGGTCGTGATTGCGCTTGCATGTCTGGTGGCATCTTTTCCGATTCGCAATTACCTTGCGGTACACGAAACATATGTTGAGATTAACGACATAAAGATTTCCAAGGTAGAGTATGACTACAATTACAATATTGCGCTGAATAACTACGTTGGAACCTATGGAAGCTATCTGTCCTACTTTGGATTGGATTTGAATTCGGATTTGTCCAAGCAGATGTATTCCGATACATTGACCTGGCAGGATTTCTTTGATGAGATGGCTGTGGACAGCATCATCAGTGAGAAAGCTTTGAGAGCACAGGCTGATGAGGCAGGCTTTACTTTTGATACAGATGAGGGCTTTGCCGAGTTCAAAGAGAATGCCAAGACTGCTGCGCAGGCAGCAGGCAAATCCACTGCAGATTACATCAAAGAGACCTTCGGTGTATATGCCACTGTTGGCAGACTTGAGCCATTCATCAGAGAATCTCTCAGAGTGAATGCATTCTATGATCAGATGGCTGATGAGAAAGCTCCCACAGATGAGGAAGCAAGAAGCTACTACGAAGAGAACAAAAACACCTTTGATTCTGTAGATTACCATGTAACCACCGTGAAGGCTGAATTGCCTACAGAGCCCACCGAACTGGCAGATCCTGTAGAAGAGACTGAAGAAGCTGCTGAAGGTGAGGATGCGACAGAGGAGACTGAAGCAGCTTATGAACCTTCTGAGGCTGAGATTGAGAAGGCAATGGCGGATGCAAAAGAGCTTGCAGATGCAGCGGAAGCTACCATCATGTTGGAAGAATTGAAAGAAAACGCAATGTATTCCGGAACCTCTTATCTGATTCGTGACTGGCTTTTTGATGAGGCAAGAGTAAAGGGAGATACCACTGTTATCGAGGATGAGAGCGGTCACCAGTATTATGTAGTAGGTTTTGAAAAACGTTACCTCGTAGAAGAGCCTACACATTCTGCACGAATCATTTTGTTAAATGCTTCAGAGGATGAAGAGCTGTCTGTGACAGGACAGGATATTCTGGACGAGTGGAAAGCAGGAGAGGCAACAGAGGAAAGCTTTGGCGCATTGGCAGACAAGTATAATGCAGGTACTTCTCTCACTGCTACAGGCGGATATTACAGCGCAATTACCACGGTTGGTACCCCCGCAGAGGTACAGACCTGGCTCCGGGAAGAAGGACGCGCAAAGGGTGACACCGCTGTGATTGACACAGAGGAAGGACAAACCTATGTAGTATATTATGTAGAGCCGAACGATCCGGAATGGATGCTGAATGCAAAGAATACCTTGCTTGGCACAGCAATGGAGGCTTATCTGGAAGAAATCAGTGAGGGATTTGAGGTAAACGATCCGAAAGGTAATTTAAAGTATCTGCTGGTGCAGAGTCAGGAGTCTGAAGAGACCACTGATGAAGAAACAGAGGCAACTGCTGATGAAACAACTGATGATGTAACTGAAGAAGTAACCGAGGAAACGACCGAGGAATAAAAGCGTGCGGTGGTGTGCAGCATAAGCTGTAGCCACCGCATTGTGTCATATGGAGCTGGAGATAGAAAATGCAGGAAAAAATTGTTGTATTAGATATAGACGGAACATTAACCAATTCGAAAAAGCAGATTACGGATGCAACCAAGCAGAGTCTGTGGACTATTATGAGACAGGGACATAAAGTCATTCTGGCCTCCGGCCGTCCCACGCCGGGAATGCGTCGCTATGAGAAGGAGTTGGAACTTTCCAATTATGGCGGATATCTTCTTTCCTTTAACGGTGGAAGAATTGTGGACTGCCGGACAGGGAAAGTGGTTTACCAGCGTGTTCTTCCGGCAGGAACACATGTGGAATTGTATCAGTTTGCAAAAGAGAACGGATGTGGATTGATTACCTATCAAAAGAATGTGATTCTCTCTGCGTTTGAACCGGATGAGTACGTTCAGTTAGAGGCCAGAATCAATGGACTGGAAGTCAAGGTTTTGGAGAACTTTGTGGAAGCGATTGATTTTGATTTAAATAAGTGCCTGCTGACAGCACCGCCGGAAAAAGCTGAAATATTTGAACAGCAGTTGAAAGAAAAGTATCAGGATTCTCTAAGTGTTTACCGCTCAGAGCCTTTTTTCATCGAGGTAATGCCGCAAAACGTGGATAAAGCTGCATCCTTAGATCATATGCTAAAGAACCTTGGATGGAATCGGAAAAATACGATTTGCTGCGGTGACGGATTTAACGATTTGTCCATGATTCGATATGGCAATGTGGGCGTTGCCATGGGCAATGCCCAGTCTGTTGTGAAAGAGGCAGCTGATTATGTGACCGGGACCAACGATGAGGACGGGCTGGTGGAAGTGATTGAGAAGTTTGTAATGCATAAAGCAGGTTAAAGCGAGGTTTCTATGAGGATAGAATTGCCACAGAAGGTACAATATATTATCAATGCAATCACCAAGGCAGGCTTTGAAGCATATGTGGTAGGCGGATGCGTCAGAGACTCCATTCTGGGGAGAGAACCGGGGGATTGGGATATTACTACTTCTGCGAAGCCGGAGCAGGTAAAAGCGCTGTTCCGACATACCATCGACACCGGAATCCAACACGGAACGGTGACGGTGATGCTTGAAAAAGAGGGATTTGAGGTTACAACTTACCGGATTGACGGAGAATATGTGGATAACAGACATCCGAAAGAAGTGACCTTTACGCCGAACCTGATTGAGGACCTGAAGCGCAGAGACTTTACCATCAACGCAATGGCATATAATGAGGAGACCGGATTGATTGATGCATTCGATGGAATGCAGGATATCGGAAAAAAAATGATTCGCTGTGTGGGGGAGCCCAGAGAGCGCTTTGGCGAGGACGCACTCCGAATGATGAGAGCGGTACGTTTTTCCGCACAGCTTGGGTATGACATTGAGAAAGAGACTAAGCAGGCAATCTGTGAGCTCTCCTCCAATCTGAGCACTATCAGCGCCGAACGTGTTCAGGTGGAACTGGTAAAGCTTTTGACTTCCCCACATCCTGAGCAAATCAGGGTTGCATATGAGACCGGAATTACAAAAGTGGTTCTTCCGGAATTTGACAGAATGATGGAGACCGACCAAAAGCATCTCCATCATATGTACACGGTAGGAGAGCATACGATTCATGCGGTTTGTGGAATCGCTCCGAGGAAAGAGCTTCGTCTCGCCATGCTGTTTCATGATATTGGGAAACCTGAGACGTTGAAGGTGGACGAGGAGGGGATTACCCATTTTCACAACCATGCAGTGGTTGGGGAGGAAATGACGAAAAAAGTTCTGCGCCGTCTGAGATTTGATAATGATACCATTTATATGGTTTCCAGACTGGTTAGATTTCATGATTACGGCAATAGAGTGAAGCCGGACGCGCGCATTGTGAGAAGAGCAATCAACCGGGTGGGAGAAGATATTTTCCCCATGATTTTCCCTGTCAGACAAGCGGATATTTTAGCGCAGAGCGAATATAAGCGAGAGGAGAAGCTTAAGCTTCTTGAGGAGTGGCGAGAGATTTATGAGCAGATTGTCGCGCAGGGGCAGTGTGTTTCCCTGAAAACTCTGGCAGTTACCGGAAAAGATTTGATTGATGCAGGAATGAAACCCGGAAAAGAACTCGGAGATACCTTAAGCAAGCTATTGGACATGGTTTTGGATCATCCTGAATATAACACCAGGGAAATCCTTTTAGAGAAAATAAAAGAATAACATACTTTTTTTCCCCTCCTCATAAGATAGGTTAGGACGAAATCATTAGGAGGGGAAGAAGTGAATGACAGAGCAATTGGATTGCTGGAGCAATATGATATAGAGCTGCAACACACCAGAAAGGGCAGGGGAGCAATTATCTGCGACACGGCACAGGGATGTCTGATTTTTAAAGAGTATACCGGAAATGTGGAGAAGCTGACCCTGCAGAATCTTATCCTAAAAGGAATTCTCGACAGAAGTGGTCTTTCGGTGGAAAGGATTCTCCCTACAAAAGAAGATTTGCTCTATGTAAAAGATATGGATGGAATAACATACATACTGAAAACCTATGTGGTCGGGAGAGAATGCAATATCAATGATTACAGTGAATGCATCAATGCCGTTAAAATGCTCGCAAAACTCCATAAGATGATGGAGTTTACGGGTGAGCCGTTTCAATCAGTTCCGCTATGCTCACAGCAAAAAGAATATGAAAAACACAATAGGGAATTAAAACATGTTCGTAAATTTTTGAGGCAACGGAGTCAGAAGACTGCTTTTGAAATCAGGATGCAGGATTCCTATGATTATTTTTACGAACAGGCACAGCAGATAGCGGAAGAATGGGACAGAATTCCGGTGACGGACGGGACAGAGCCGGCAGGATGCACCTTCTGCCACGGCGATTATCAGTATCATAATATCTTGAAGATAGATAACGAATGGTTTATCATAAATTTTGAAAAGTGTTTAAGGGACAATCCGGTGAGAGACTTAAATCTTTTGCTGCGTAAGCTTTTGGAAAAAAACAATTGGTCGGTTTCTCTCGGTGAGGAACTGCTAAAGGCTTATGAGAGAGAACGTTCTTTATCGGAGATGAGCAGGCTGAATTTATATTATCGACTGGCATATCCGGAAAAGTTCTGGAAAATTGTGAATTTTTATTTTAATTCTCCTAAGGCCTGGATACCGGGAAGAAATATGGAAAAGCTGGAAAAACTGATTTCTCAGGAGGAGGCAAAGCAAACATTTCTGAGGACGGTATTTCCGGAGCGGAAAGGATAAAATTGTGGCGAGGGATATACAAAGGGTAAAACTGGCAGCAGTGCTTCTGATGACTGCGATACTATGTGCGGCATGTTCCGGGACATCAGAGCCTGTGAAATCGCCCGATTCTGACATGGAGCAGGAGGCAGTAAAGGAAACTTATACAGATACCGGTTTTGTTCTGACAGGTCCGGACAGCTATGACTCGGAAGATACAGCAATTCTGCTGAAGAAGAACGGGAAGGAAAACAGCCTCACATTTTTAAATCTGGATTTAGGGAAAAAATATACGCTTTCCATGGATGGAACGACTAAAATATATGATAAGTATGGAGAGAGCCTCTCTCTGGAACAGCTTGAAATTGGGGATATCGTTGATGTTACTTTTCTGAAAGGGAAGAAACACCTGAACAGTATTCGCCTTTCGGAAGCAGCATGGATTAATCGGGATGTGGAACGTTATGAGATCAACTGGGTCAGAAAAGAGGTAACACTCGGGCAGGATGTGTATAAATTGGGAAGTAATACACAATATTTGTCCAACGCAAGAGCAATTGAAGCGATGGACATCAACCCGGCGGATGTTCTTACATTCAAAGGTATCGGTAATGAGATTTTAAGTATCAGCGTGGACAAGGGACATGGATATCTGAGATTGGCGAATGATGAGAATTTCATCGGCGGCTGGATAGAGATTGGGAATTCCATCATTCAGCCGATTACGGAGGATATGCTTCTGACAGTGCCGGAGGGAAGCTATCAGGTTAACATCAGCTTCAAGGGAAGCGGTGGAGATAAAAAGGTAATTATCAATCGTAATGAGGAGACCACACTGGATATCGGAGATTTGCAGGTGGCGGAAGCACAGTACGGAACGGTGCTCTTTTCCATCACCCCCGACAATGCGGATGTCTATATAGATGCGGCCTCGGTAGATGTTTCGAATCCGGTTAAGCTGGAATATGGAATTCATCAGTTGATTGTGAAAGCAACAGGTTATCAGTCCATCACGAGGTATCTGAGGGTGGGGCAGGAATCCGCAGGTATTGATATCACGCTTGATGCGGTGTCTGATGACGATGATGAAGAGGAAGAAGACTCCGGGGAAGAGGAGAAACCGGAGGAAACAGAGGATAACAAAGATACCGTGACGGATTACTATAAAGTATATGTGGACGCTCCGGAAGGGGTTGAGGTTTATCTTGATGGAAATTATGTGGGAATTTCCCCTTGCAGTTTCCGCAAAGAAGCCGGTGCACATGTCATTACTTTACGGAAAACAGGGTGCGAAACTCGAAGCTATACTGTGCAGGTTGATAAGGAAAACAGAGATTTCTCATATTCGTTTGTTGATTTAATTCCAACGGGCACCGGAGAGTAGTAAAAAATGGCAAAAAAGCCCCAAATATAAGCAAAATACCTTGACAAAACATCCAAAAACAGATATATATATGTATAGATGTTTCAAGAGAGATATCTATGAAAATACTAAATTTGAAAGCCCATTACAGGAGGAGTTCGATATGAACAAGACAGAATTAGTTGCTGCTATTGCTGATCAGGCTAGCATCTCCAAGAAGGACGCTGAGAAAGCTCTGAAAGCATTCACAGACGTAGTTACTGCTGAGTTAAAGAAAGATGGAAAGGTTCAGCTTGTTGGCTTTGGTACTTTCGAAGTATCCCAGAGAGCTGCAAGAGAGGGTAGAAATCCTCAGACAGGTGAGGTTATGCCTATCGCTGCATCCAAAGCACCTAAGTTCAAAGCTGGTAAAGCTTTAAAAGATCTGTTGAACGCTTAATTTGTTGAGCAGTGAGAGAACCTTTAACGAGGTTCTCTTTTTTTATACGCTCGGAAGGAAAACAAGCGTCTGCGAAGCAGACATTTGTTTTCACCCGAGCGTATACGAAATAAAAACGACAGTCGCGAAGCGACGATATCTGCGTAGCAGATAGTTTTTATGAGTAAAAGATTAAAAAGGTTGAACCAGAACAAAAACAAGCGACCACGCAGCAGGAGGATAGATATGAGACTAGATAAATATTTAAAGGTATCCCGTCTGATTAAGAGACGTACCGTCGCAAACGAGGCATGTGACAGCGGAAGGGTACTGATTAACGACAAGCCGGCTAAAGCGTCAGCTAACGTAAAAGAAGGTGATATTATCACCATATCATTTGGAAATAAAGAAGTGAAGGTTGAGGTTTTGGATGTTCAGGAAACCGTCCGTAAAGAAGAAGCAACCGAATTGTTCCGTTACCTGTAATGTTTTTATCATTCCCACAATATACTTTATGGAAGCGGTAAATGCTTTAGAAAGAAGGACAGGTGGGAGAACGAAATGGAAGATTTAAACGGGGGAGCAAGAACACATAAGGTTTCTATGGCGAACCGAAAGACCTGCGCTATCAATGGTGTAAATGATGTATTATCCTTTGACATACATGAGATTCTCCTGGAGACAGAACAGGGGATGCTCATGATTAAGGGAGACGAACTGCATGTGGGCAGGCTGACGTTGGATAAGGGAGAGGTGGATGTCAACGGCCGTATTGACAGCCTCACCTATTCAGAAGGCACAAGCAACACAAATAAGACAGATTCGATTATCGCCAGATTATTCAAGTAAGAGGGCGGGCATGGAAAATGAAAATGTTTTTATGCTCTATGCTTTTTTTATGGGGATATATATTACCTTTGTGTATGATTTTCTCCGGATATTCAGGCGTGTGATACCGCACAAAAGCTGGTCGATAGCACTGGAAGATTTGGGCTTTTGGGCTTATTGTGCCGGAACAGTCTTCCTGTTTTTGTATCGGGAAAGCAATGGGGTATTGCGATGGTTCGCTGTGCTGGGAGCGGTTTTGGGAATCATCATTTACCGTAAAACAGTGAGTCCGTTGTTTGTAAAATATGTCTCTTTTTTATTGAAGTGGTTTGTCGGATTGCTTGTCAAAGGCCTGACGGTAGTGCTTGGACCATTTCGAAAAGTGACTGTGCGATTGGGAAATAATGCGCGTAAATGGTCTGTGCGGGCGAAGGAGAGAGGAAAGCGGAGTCTGAAAAAGAGGTTGACGTTCCTGGTGAAAATGCTTAGAATGATAGTGTAAATTTGGGCATTGAATAATTAGGAGAGCAAACAGATGGCAAGGCGAAGAGTTGCATATCGACGAAGACATCAGAATAGATTCAGTATGTTTCTGGTTACGCTGGTTGTTGTGCTGATTATGATTGCGATTTCCTTTAAGAGTTCCGAACTTCGGGAGAAAATTGAAGGAGTAGATGCGAAAATCAGTCAGCTCAATCAACAGATTGCATCCGAGGAGCAGCGTAGCGAGGAAATTGAGGAATATCGCAAATATACAGAGACCAAAGGCTATGTGGAAGAGGTTGCAAAGGATAAGCTTGGTCTGGTGTATGAGGGCGAGATTGTATTTAAGGAAGAAGACTGACAGAGGCGGGAACCGAATGGCTCCCGTTTTTTTTGTCGTTTAAAAAACGGGTGACGGGATAAAAATTCGACAAAAAAGAAACGCATACTTTTCTATAATCAAAATACTCCATACATAGAAATGGATGTTTTGGGAGGAAAGACAGTATGCAGACAATAGAGCTTTACAGGCAGAAACTCATGGGATACGCGGAGAGCTTTCAGGACCTTGCAAAAAGCTTTGATGCCCCTTTCCCGCAAAAGGAGGGAGACAGACAGAGTATTCTGGAGGAGCGCAGAATCTGGGAGAGCAGGCAGGTAATCTGTGATAATTTCAGCGAGATATCGAAAATCATTACCCGGGTTGCAGATGAGGGGAATTGTTATCAGCCGGTGGAAGAAAAAATGAAAAAGCTGCTGCTTCGTTCGATGAGGGAGGAAGACATTTTCCTGGATGATTTATTTTACCTGCCGAGGGAAAATAAACAGTTTGCAATCAGCATGACATTGTATACGCCGCTGAAAAACGGAAGAATGGCCGCGGAAGTTGCGGATCTTCTGTCTGTGCTGCTTCATAGACAGCTGCGAGTATCTTCGGCAAGTCCACACTTAGTAGACCGCAAAAAGAGAAGTTTTGTTTTTCTGGAACAGCCGGAATTTGTGGTGCTCACAGGTTTGGCAAAGGCTGTGCGGGAAGGAGAGAGTGTGTCAGGGGATAATTATGCCATTCTGGAGTCTGAGCAGGGCAATTTGATGATTCTGCTGTCGGATGGGACCGGGTCCGGAGAGCGTGCAAATCGTGACAGTGGACAAGCGTTGGACTTAATGGAAAATCTCCTGGAGGCCGGGTATGACCTGCAGACGGCTGTTAAAATGGTAAACTCCGCAGTTTTTTCAAAAGGGGAGGACAGTAATCATCCTACTCTTGATTTATGCAGTGTGAACCTCTATACGGGATGCAGCGAGTGGATGAAAGTAGGGGGTGCGGAATCCTTCATCCGCGGGGAAAACGGTGTGCATGAAATATCCGCTAACGGGCTACCGATGGGAGTTTTCCCGATTCTAAAAACGCAGAGTGATAAAAAGAAGCTGAAAAGCGGGGACTACTTAATCATGATGACGGACGGAGTGCGCGATGCATTTGCAGTGCAGGATGAAGAATCGCTGCAAAGAGAACTTGAGCAGATGACAGAACAGAATCCGGGGGAACTTGCTGAACAAATACTGCAGAGAGCAATTTATTTAAGGGAAGGACATGTGCCGGACGATATGACAGTGATTGTTGCCGGAATCTGGGAAAATAGCTGAATCGCTTGATTTTTTGAAGGGTTTGAGCTAAATTAACCTTATGAACGCAAAAGAGCAAATGGAAAAAAAAGTGTTTGCATACATTGCAAAACATCATATGTTTGAGGCAGGAGACAAAGTGATTGCCGGAATATCGGGAGGGGCAGATTCAGTGTGCCTCCTATTTATGCTGTTTGAATGGGCGAAACATACCCCTTTGTCTATCGAGGTGGTACACGTTAACCATGGAATTCGGAAAGAGGCTTCAGAAGATGCGGAATATGTGCGCAGGCTGTGTGCACAGCTGGAGGTTCCTTTCCATCTGGTGGAGGCGGATGTAAAGAAGCTTTCCAAAGAGTGGAACTGCTCTGAGGAGGAGGCCGGACGAATGCTGAGATATCAAGCTTTTCATGGGACAGCACAGGACGTGGGCGCAACTAAGATTGCGGTGGCTCACAACAGCAATGACCGGAGTGAGACCATGTTGTTTCATATGTTTCGCGGCAGTGGTATCCGGGGACTTGGAAGTATTCGACCTGTGCGAGATATGGTGGTTCGACCGCTTCTATGTCTGGAAAGAGGCGAGATAGAGACATATCTGCGAGACAGAAACATAGCTTACTGCACGGATAGCACTAATGAAACCGACCATTACACAAGGAATAAAATCCGTCACCATATTTTGCCGTATATAGAGAGGGAAATTGCACCGGGAGCGGTGGCGAGAATGGCACAGACGGCAGATATGCTCACAGAGACAGATGAGTATCTGGAACAGCAGACGCAAAAGGCATTTGAAAGATGCGTGAATGGCAATATCGTGGATGTAGCGGGCTTTCTGGAGGAACATCCGGTAATTCAAAAGAGGCTTCTGCGTCGTCTGATTTGTGTTTTGGCCGGATCTGAAAAAGATATTTCTTATGTGCATATTGAGGAACTGCTGACACTGTTCTATGAGGACGCCCACCGCACGGTATCACTCCCATACAGCCTTAAAGGACTGCGCCGATATACACAAGTGCTCATACAGAAAAGTGGTTCACAGAAACAGGATATACCGGCGACGAAGGAAATAGAAATCCCTGCGACAGGGAAGCTCACAATCGCTTTGGGTGATGACGGGGAACTGACCCTTGAGGTGATGGAAAGAGAGGAAAAATCAACAGATTTTCCGCAAAATCAGTATACGAAATGGTTTGATTATGATAAAATAAAACAATCATTGGTTTTGCGAACACGAAACGTGGGAGATTACCTTACCATTGCCGGGAATGATGGCAGAATCATTCATAAGTCGGTAAAGGATTATATGCTTACGGAGAAAATACCGCGGGAGAAGAGGGATAGACTTTATCTTCTGGCGGAGGGAGAACACGTTATCTGGCTGATAGGATACCGCATAAGTGAGCATTATAAAATCAGTGGCGATACAAAACGTATCCTGCAGGTACAATTTAATCGAAAGAGTTTAGAAAGGTAAAAACGGAGGAAATTATGGCACAACATGTTAGAGTACTGTTAACAGAGGAAGAAGTAGATGCGAGGATTAAAGCAATCGGTGAGCAGATCAGCAAGGATTACGCAGGAAAGAAAATTCACCTGGTATGTGTATTAAAGGGTGGAAGCTTTTTTATGTGTGAGCTGGCAAAAAGAATTACAGTTCCCGTATCTCTTGATTTTATGTCCGTCTCCAGTTACGGAAACGACACCAAATCCAGTGGTGTTGTAAAGATTGTAAAGGATTTGGATGAGCCTTTACAGGATAAGGAAGTGCTTATTGTTGAGGACATTGTGGATAGCGGACGTACTTTGAGCTATCTGATGGAAATGTTGAAGGACAGAGGACCGAAGTCCCTGCGCTTATGTACTTTGCTGGACAAGCCTGACAGACGTGTGACAGATGTAAAAGTGGATTATACCGGCTTTGAGATTCCGGATGAATTCGTGGTTGGATATGGCCTGGACTACGAACAGGAATATAGAAACCTTCCTTACATCGGGGTAGTAGAGTTCGACTAAAGACAAAAAATGTATTACAATCATATAATTAGGAGGTTCGAGCGTTGAATCAGAACAATAGAAATTATGGTTCCTATATTCTGTGGATGCTCCTGTTGGGTTTTATCATCATCGGAGTGAATATGTTTGTCAATAATGGTATTGCAAACTATACAAAAACACAGTTTGCTGCGGATGTGGATGCAGGATATGTCAGAGACATTACCATCCATCCCAACCGTGAGACACCCACAGGATATCTGGATGTGGAGATGTCCAACGGGCAGACGAAGAAGTTGTATGTAACAGACGTGGTTGAGGCGGAAAAAGAAGTTCGCGAGTACGGATTTGACCCTGAGGTGACGGATGTAGAGCGGGAGAGCTGGCTGCTTACCACTCTGGTTCCCGTGTTGCTCGTGCTGGCAGGTGCGGTTTTCCTGTTCATGTTATTCAATGCGCAGGCTGCGTCAAATAATGGCGGCAATAAAATGATGAACTTTGGAAAAAGCCGTGCGAAGATGTCCACAGGTGACAAAAACAGCATTACTTTCGACCAGGTGGCAGGATTAAAAGAGGAAAAGGAAGAGCTTGAGGAAATCGTTGATTTTCTTAAGAATCCTGCGAAATTCACAAAAGTTGGCGCAAGAATTCCCAAGGGAGTATTGCTTGAGGGCCCTCCCGGAACAGGTAAAACATTGCTTGCCAAAGCAGTCGCCGGAGAGGCAGGAGTCCCCTTCTTTAGCATTTCCGGTTCTGACTTTGTAGAGATGTTCGTCGGTGTGGGTGCATCCCGTGTCAGAGATTTGTTTGAAGATGCCAAGAAGAATGCTCCTTGCATTGTGTTTATCGATGAGATTGATGCTGTTGCAAGACGCAGAGGAACCGGTCTTGGTGGCGGACATGATGAGAGAGAGCAGACTCTGAATCAGCTGTTGGTTGAGATGGATGGTTTCGGTGTCAACGAAGGAATCATTGTGATGGCAGCTACCAACCGTGTGGATATTCTGGACCCGGCTATCTTACGTCCGGGACGGTTTGACAGAAAAGTTGCAGTAGGAACGCCGGACATTGGTGGAAGAAAAGAGATTTTAAGAGTTCATGCAAAGAATAAACCCTTGGCTGAGGATGTGGATTTGGATCAGATTGCGCAGACCACAGCAGGATTTACTGGTGCGGATTTGGAAAATCTTCTCAATGAAGCTGCAATTAATGCTGCAAAGGATCAGAGAGCATATCTGTGCCAGAGCGATATTAAAAAGGCGTTTGTGAAGGTTGGAATTGGTGCAGAGAAGAAGAGCCGTATTATCTCTGACGAGGAGAAAAAGATTACGGCGTACCATGAAGCCGGACATGCGATTTTGTTCCATGTGCTGCCGGATGTGGGTCCTGTGTACTCTGTTTCTATCATTCCGACAGGTGTAGGTGCAGCGGGATACACAATGCCTCTGCCGGAAAAAGATGAAATGTTTTTGACAAAGGGCAAAATGCTGCAGGATATCATGGTTTCTCTGGGTGGCAGAATTGCTGAGGAAATCATTTTTAAGGATATTACAACAGGTGCTTCCAGCGATATCAAGAAAGCTACCAAAGTTGCACGCCGCATGGTTACCAGATTCGGCATGTCCGAGAATATTGGTGTAATCAGCTATGATGACGATGATGATGAAGTATTTATCGGCAGAGACTTGGCACATGCCAAAGCGCATAGTGAGGCTGTATCCGCTCAGATAGATACAGAGGTAAAGCGGATTATCGATGACTGCTACAGCAAGGCGAAAGATATTATTATGCAGTACGAGGAAGTCCTGCATAAATGTGCGAAACTGCTTCTGGAAAAAGAAAAAATCGGACAGGAAGAGTTCGAAAGTCTTTTCGCTACAGAGTAGACTGGCAATTTGTACAAAAGATTATTGTTAAAAATGCACAAAACTAACAGATGGTTTTTGTAAAGTTTGTGAATTATGAGGATAGCAAAAACAGGGGACCCGTGGTACTATAATATGCGTAACCCCCCCCAATACATTATATAGTTTTTTGCTATACCCCATAAGAAATACCTTCTCTAAAAAGGACAGCCCCCCAAGCTGTCTTTTTTACTTTGTCTGAACCATCGGACTATTGAACTATTTGAGTATTTTAGGTAAAATATAGTATATGCTACATATAATGTAGGTAACAGGTAAACGGATTCGATGGATTTTCAGAGGCTGTGAAAAATGGATTATAAGAAATTTCTGGAAGCCGAATATAATCAACGATATATATATAATATGCGCCCTGTTTTAAACAGGCGGGCGCTTTTTGCAGACACCACAGGAGAATATCTGAACCCTGATGAGCCGGAAGTGAATGACAAAGTGACAATTCGCTTCAGAACGGCTACAAACAACGTGGATCAGGTGTGTCTGGTCTGCAAGCATCAGAAAATACTGATGCATAAAGACGAAGTCAGAGGAGAATTTGACTACTATGCTACACAACTTCAATTGGGAAAGGAGAAAGTAACCTATCACTTTGAAGTGCATTCCGGCATGGTGACCTGTTATTATGATGAACGTGGTCTGGTGCTGGATGAAAATGAGTATTATGACTTTGTGATTATTCCCGGGTTTCACACTCCGGAATGGGCAAAGGGTGCAGTGATGTACCAGATTTACGTGGACCGCTTTTGTAACGGAGACCCCACTAATGATGTGGAGACCGGGGAATACTGTTATATCAACGAGCAGGTACGACATGTAAAGGAATGGAATAAATATCCGTCCAAAATGGACGTGAGAGACTTCTATGGAGGAGATTTACAGGGTGTCCTCAACAAGATGGATTATCTACAGGATTTGGGTGTAGAGGTTATCTACTTCAATCCATTATTTGTTTCTCCGTCTAACCATAAATATGATATTCAGGATTATGACTATATAGACCCGCATTTTGGCGTGATTGTCAATGAGCAGGGTGAAAATCTCGAACCGGACAGGAAAGATAATAAAGAAGCGACTAAATACATCAATCGCGTGACAAACAAAGAGAATCTGGAGGCGTCCAACAGACTGTTCATCAAGGTGGTGGAGGAAGCTCACAGAAGAGGGATGCGAGTTATACTGGACGGTGTGTTTAATCACTGTGGTTCCTTCAATAAGTGGATGGATAGGGAGCGCATTTATGAAAATGCACCGGGTTATGCAAAGGGTGCTTATGTCAGTGCGGACAGCCCCTATAGAGAATACTTTGACTTTTATGAGGAGCGCTGGCCATATAATGACAGTTACGATGGCTGGTGGGGGCATGACACACTCCCCAAGTTGAATTATGAAGGGTCCAGGCAGCTCATGGATTATGTGCTTTATATTGGACGCAAATGGGTATCTCCGCCGTTCAATGCGGACGGATGGAGACTGGACGTAGCTGCTGACTTGGGACACAGTCCGGATTTTAATCACCTCTTCTGGCAGGAATTTCGAGGAGCTGTGAAGCAGGCAAATCCCAATGCAATTATTCTGGCAGAGCATTACGGTAGCACCAGAGACTGGCTGCAGGGCAAGGAATGGGATACCGTCATGAACTATGACGCTTTTATGGAACCGGTTACCTGGTTTTTGACCGGTATGGAAAAGCACAGTGATGACTACCGCGAGGACTTATTGGGCAATGCAGATAGTTTTTGGAACGCGATGAAGCATCATACGGCAAGCTTTTCCACTCCCAGTTGGGAGGTGGCGATGAACCAGCTTTCCAACCATGACCATTCTCGCTTCCTGACTCGTACCAACCATAAGGTGGGCAGAATGGCTACCCTGGGACCGGAGGCTGCATCTCAGGATATTCATGAAGGGGTGTTCCGTGAGGCGGTTGTGATGCAGATGACCTGGGTTGGAGCACCGACGCTGTATTACGGAGACGAAGCAGGGGTATGTGGCTTCACGGACCCGGATAACAGACGTACCTATCCCTGGGGAAATGAAAATCAGGGATTGATTCAGTTTCATAAGGATATTATTCGATTACGCAAGGAGAATCCGGAGCTTAGAAGAGGCTCACTAAAATATGTGGGTGGTGAGTACAATTATCTCGCCTATGCACGTTTCAATCGAAACGGTCAATGTCTGGTTCTGATTAACAATAATGATTATATACTGGAAAGAAAGTTAAGCGTCTGGGAGATCGGGACTCCAAAAGAAGGAGAGCTTTACACACTCATCCAGACAACGGAAGACGGATATTCACTGGAGGAACAGGTATTTCCACTGAAAAGCGGAAAGATTCTGATTCAACTTCCGGAGCATTCTGCAACAATCCTAAAGTATAGAAGATAAAAGTCTTGCAATTTGTATCAAACTATGATACAATTCCTCATTGTCAGGACAATTTCTTGACAGGAATGTGGGTGGATTCCCGAGTGGCCAAAGGGGACAGACTGTAAATCTGCTGCAAATTGCTTCGGTGGTTCGAATCCACCTCCACCCATCCGCTGGTGTGGCGGAATAGGCAGACGCAAGGGACTTAAAATCCCTCGGGGGCAACCTCGTGCCGGTTCAAGTCCGGCCACCAGCAGTATATATTTGAAAGCCTGAGAGCATACAGCTCTCAGGCTTTTTTCTTCTGAGAGACATCTGGAAGTGAAAGGTCTGAAGTTGGATAGAGCAACAGGCACTGGATAATATGAGGACAATGATGAATGATGGGAAGACTGTGTGGTACTCTGTTGAAACTACGCCATTTCGGACTTCAACGAGAATGCTAAATAGTACATAGTGTGATATACTTAAAAAAATGAAAATATATGTCCCTTTTTAATATAGCGCATCGTTATATTAATAAAGGGCAAGGAAGGGCACCAATGTTATTTCTACTTGCTTCAATCACAGATGAGAAAACAAAATCCAAGCTTGAAATGATTTATAATGCATATTCTGATGCCATGTACTATCGTGCCTACGGAATCTTACATAATGTACATGATGCAGAGGACGTAGTGCAGGGAGCGTTTGTGAAGATTTTAGAAAATATTGATAAGCTGGAACAGCCTATCAGCAATCGGACCCGCAGTTTTGTGTTGATTATTGCTGAAAATAGAGCCATAGATCTTTATCGGAGAAAGAAGAAATATGGCGAAGTGGAATTGGAAGAGGATATACAAGAAGGTAGTCTATCTTTCCCCTACGAAGGGGAAGACTTAATTACAGAGCAGATATTGAAACTGCAACCTAAGGATCGAAATGTTCTGATACTTAAATATGTTCATGGATATAATTATGCGGAGATAGCCCAAATCACAGACACAACAGAGGAAGCTGCAAAAAAGGCAGGGCAGAGAGCCAAGGAAAAGTTGGAAAAGATGTGTAAGGAGTTGGGAATGCTATGATGGATGAGTTGAAATTGACAAATGCTTTGAAGGAAGCGGATTTATTGTTATTGCAGCAGACACCCACAAGGGTACAATATGAACATGAATTTTCGAGTCGATTTCACCGGAAAATTCGAAGATTGATTCGAAGGGAAACAAACCCGGTACTCTATAGAGTGGGCAAGGCGGCTGCTACAATTTTGCTCCTGCTTACAGTTGCAGGGGGAATCCTTTTGGGTACCAACGAGAAGGTGCGGGCTGATTTTGTGCAATGGATTATGCGTATATATAGTGAGAGGTTGTTTGGTTATTATAGCAGCTCGAATCAGGAAATCGATATTTCGCAGTATACAATGGAAAACATTGTGCCGAAAGAATACGGGCTTGTGGATAGGATTATGAATGATGGATCATTAACAGAAATCTATATGAACCTTGCCGGAGAAATATTGTCCTTTACTGCGGTAGTGCCGGACGGGGCAAGTGATTTTTATATTGCATGTGACGAAAATGGAGCAGATGCGCCGATTATGATAAACGAATTAAATGCGGAAGTGTATATTTCAAAGAAGGATGGGGAATCGAACGCCATCGTGTGGACGAATGAGGAAGGTGTATTGATGTCCATTAACGGCTACTTTGACGAACAGGAGTTAATTTCTTTTGCAGTGTTGATAAATAAGTAAAAAATTTTTTCATAAGCATGTCCCTTTTTGTCCTTTTGCTTCGTTATCATTATTAAAGACAAGGAAAGGAGGGGGAGATATGCGTAAATTGTTACCTACAGTGTTGGCACTTTCAATCATGTTTACGCTGTGTATTCCAGTTCATGCTGAGGCAAGAAACAGTAACCAGATTATTCCGAGCCTGAGTATAAGTGGAACAACAGCTACATGTAAGCTATCAGTGGTTTCCAGTAGTAATACATATCCATTAGAAGCCAGTGTATCGCTTATGAGAGGCAACACAACTGTCAAATCATGGTATGGTATCACTGCTAATGGTTATTTATCATTCAGTGATACAGTCAATGTATCAAAGGGAGATACTTATACTATGAAAACGACAGTTAAAATCAATGGAGTTTCGTATTCTGTAGCGGATATTACGAAAACTTGTAAGTAGAAACAAAAAATGAGAATAAATTTCTTCTGAATGCTACAGAGGAGAATAGGACTATCCCAAGGAACTGGAAAAACTTCGTGAACTTATATAAGAAAAAATTCGAAAAAGCCTAATCTATAGTGAATTGTGCCATGTTTCCCTATATGAATGTACCATGTTTTTAATGAAGTTAAACATGCAGTTGCTAATACTACAAAGAAATTATTATTACAGAAAGAGGGAAAAAGATATGAGAGAACATTTAAAAATTTTTAATGTATTGTTGTGTGTAGCTATGGTAATGGGAACGTTTCCTTCAACATCTGTCTCTGCTGCCGAGGCTTTTGCCACAGAAGTCAGCGATAGTGAGGTAAAAGGAAAAGTAAGTTTGTCCAGTAGCTTTGAACTGGATGTTGTCGACCATTCCCTAGATGAATATTACTTGGAGGCAAATTTAAAACTTAGAGAATTAGGAAAAGTTGCTACTCGTAGAAGAGCAAATAAGTTTTTAGATGTTCATCATTATTATCAGTCAGGGCAAACTTGGAGTAATGACAAAATGAAAACGGAAAATCTTACAATTGGTAGTAGCGGATGTTGTTTAACTAGTTTCGCAATGATACAAAGATATCTAGGTGGTTCTAAAGACCCAGGTCAAGTAAACACAGCACTTGGCAATTCTGCATGTCCATTCAATTATAGTCAAGCTGCAAAAATATTTGGATACAAAATTTTACATCAAGAGGCAAAAGAAGTTAGCGATAGCTCTGCAATTGATTTTATTGCCGGTTCTATTGAAAAGGGTAATCCTGTGTTGGTCGGATTAAAAAAGAGTAATGGCAGTACACATTTTGTTTGCGCGTTTGGGTATAGCGGTACAGATGTGTATATACATGATCCTGCTAGTAATCGAGATTATACCCACTTGAGCCAATATTTAGGAACTTATACTGTACATCGCCTTTATGTTTTCGGTAAATAATTGTTCCAGTGAACATTTTATAGAGGGGATGTGAAGAAATGAAAAAAACAAAAGCACCTTTTATAATCGCTCTATTCGTGTTGTTGATGATCTTAGGAATATGTTCTGTATACTATTATCATAAAAATCAGCGAGTCAAAAGCATTTTGCAGGAACTTCAACCTCAGCATGTAAAGCTGGAAACATTCATTAGCTATGGGGGAGATGACTGCTGTGATTACACAGATACCATTGAAGTCAATGGGAATACATATGCAA
>JAILPF010000325.1 GCA_024699575.1 Acetatifactor sp.
CCTCATTTCTGATGACCGCCCGCTTTGCAATGATGTCGAGTTCCTCATAAACCTTATATTGCAATTCACAATATAAGTCTGTGTAAGAATTTTTAAATTTCAAAGTCAGGAGTTCCACATCTCCTTGTTTTTTCTTCGTGCCTTCCAGGAATTCCATATCTGCCTTCCTGTTATCGTCATAGGAAAATTTCAGATTTGGTTCGATTTCCATGTAGGAATCCCAAAAATAATATTCCGCTCTCTCGTTCTCAATGCTGGTGTCAAAGCTGCTATGAAATCTTGTGTCATCCAATTTGCAAAAATCAGCAGCATGCAGTCGGGGCCCAAAATACAGATTTACAGGTGTCTTTCCCACCCGTATCACATAGCTTGACTTGTTTGTCGAAATGCAATAAATATTATTGATAATTTCAATCATTTTTTCTTCCTCCACCTTATGATTCTATTTTATTTTTCTCGCAAATAATGCTATAATTAATGTACTTCTATTCAAGAGTAATACCAATAGGCAAATGCAACTTCTATTTGTCAAAATGCTATTTCGCAAAGGGGATGTGATATATCATGGACGAAACATTAGTATCAAATCTTTTTCACAATGATCTATATATCTATCAATGCGGAAATTGTCAGTGCGAAAGCGGACATGAATATGGTCCTGCAATCCGGGACCATTATTTAATCCACTATATCCATAAAGGTAAGGGAACTTTCTCTGTAAATGGCAAGACATTCGAGTTAACCCAAGGAATGGGGTTTCTCATCACCCCTCAGATTGTCACTGTCTACAAAGCAGATGTCAGCGACCCTTGGGAGTATTCCTGGATTGGCTTTAATGGTCCTAAGGTAAAAAGCTGGCTGAAGGAAGCCGGACTCTCCGAGGAGCATCCTGTCTTTGAGCATAAAGAAGATGACACTATAGACCTTTGTTTCCGAAAGATGAACGAAGCCCGTTTTGCATATAGAGGAGGTGACGTGAAGAGGCTTACACATCTGTACCTCTTTCTGCTCACTCTCACGGAGTCCAACCCCAACCCTGTTGTTCCTGATGAAATTCCGGATAAATCTATCGCCTATATAAACGAAGCTCTGCGATATATCGAGATGAACTATTCCCTGGGGCTTACCGTGGAAGAAGTTGCCAGACATTTGGGGCTGAACAGAAGCTATTTCACCGCCCTTTTCAAAAAAGAATATGGCATGACACTTCAGGAATACATAATTAATTTTCGAATCAAAAAAGCTCAGGATTTCCTTACAAATCCTGAACTTTCTATAGATGATATCGGAAGAAGCGTTGGCTATTGCGACATCTACACTTTTTCAAAAGCCTTCAAAAAGGTAACCAATATGTCCCCCAGAGACTATCGCAAAACCTTACAGCCCTCAAAAAACTGTTTCTATTAATTTGTAAATGTGTATACATGCATCGGTGTCTGCAGATTTCCACTGTTGGTTGCATGTGTCAAAACCCAATTTGAATCTTTCAATTCCATACCGAATCCAATCGAAGAACTCAGGCTTTTCCCCGGAGCAGTCAGAGCAGACTTTGCAATCTTCATCTCCATCGCATTGCCTCTTTGCTCAAAGAATACTACCCCACCAGCCACATCGTTCAATGGTGCCCAGTCTGTTGTATTTGTAGTATGGCTTTTCAGTGTGCCATTCTCCACCACAAAATCAGATCCCGTGGAACCCTGCTGCCATACCCAGTCGAGTTGATAACCGGTCGTATGGTCTGCGTCTGTATTCATCTGAAGTCCCCAGTTCGGATAATTTGCAATATTCTCAATCACCACTCCATAATACAAATATTCTGCATCATCTGTCACCCAAAGCTGCATGATATCATCCTGATATGCACATGCCACTCCCTGCCATACATCTAACGCACCCGTGAAATCAGTTGTCGGCTGTTGTGGTTGTTTGACAGCTATTTACAGAAAAAACTTTCATACTCTCACAGACTTGCTACTTGCGAGTATATATCTAATCACCGGAATCTTTCCAAAAAATCGGTAAGAATATCAACCTCTAAGTTTTCTATTTGTTTTAATTTATTTTTCATTTCTTTGATCATATTTACATTTTTTGATATACTATATTTTAAAAATATAAGCTCTAAAATTTCAGTTTTTTCAACAAGTTCTTTCCATTGATTATGTTTATTATTGGATGCGATATCTCCTATTAGTGCATTCAGCCTAAAGTTCATAACTTTTTTATGGTCATACAAAGTGTGAAAAGTTCTAATGTCTTTTTCA
>JAILPF010000326.1 GCA_024699575.1 Acetatifactor sp.
ACTCATTTCTCTAATCTTCATGTCTATCTCTCCAAGCTTTTTAAATGTCTTTTACAATTTCTTAAGATATTCCTGTGATGCTTCGGCTGAACCAATGCATCTGTCCCCTCGTTCTTTTTCGCGTTTTTTTAGAAGTTCCAAGTTACAATTAATCCGGATAATTCAGAATTTCCTGTCTTGACATGCCTCTATAATAGCATCAAAGATTCTTTTACCTGTAATTACATGGTCAATGAAAGGAGCGTTTAACAGAATAATTTCTGCCCTGAATTTTTGAAAAAGCCTTCATTTATCAATAACCGAAGAACATTTGCCTCTCTTTCCATCATGTGCCTTGCAATAAGTGAATTTTTAGTCCCATGATTATGTGTCAAATTAGCTTCGATAGCGCATTCCGGTCTGACCCATTCCAGGACAAACTCCTCTTCTGCTTCATAGTCATCCAACTTCTGTGCTGTCATATTATCTTCCACACCACAAAAATAATAAAAGTTTTCCTGAATAAATAAATCTTCTTTTTTACCCTTTTCCTTTCGCAGCACAAGCCCATACTCAATAATAGATTCCTTTTTCACCACAAGTCCTGACTCTTCCGCAACTTCTCTAATCAGTGTATCTGCATGATTCTCGCCCTTGTCGATACCGCCCCCCGGGAATTTATAATAATCATATTTCAAGCTATGTACCAACGCTATTTTTTCATTCTGTATGATGATTCCTCTAACAGATGGGCGCCTCCCAACCGTGCCGTTCTCAACATAGTTTTTGTAATCATAGATTGCCAGTTCTCTCACAACCATCCTCCCCCGGTTCTCTCTATATCCATTTATTCAAAATAATTCAATAGCTATAGCATATATCCACCGCACTGCTGCCCTCTTGCAAAAAATACATATATTTCCTTATCCAGTCGTTCCCTATCTTTGGCTGATAATCAAGTAAAGTACGTCCTGCATCAAAGATAATCATTTGTGGTATCATTCTATAGTATGTTCCATTCTTAATCTGGTTGTTGTCCGTCATGTGCCTTCCACTCGCACTCCGTCAATTTCAAATCCGTAAACACAGCTTTAAAACTGGACTCTTCCGGGCTGCACGCATATACACCGAATTTGATTTTTCCTGCCCCTTCCAACATATGACATACACGCATCTGTTCAAGATTGCCATTGCAAAGACTTCCAGACAGCCAAATATCGTCCTGCTTCTACTGTATTTATCTGTATCTGTTTTTTTTAATCCGCGTATTAAATCGAATAATCTCAATGCAAGAATGGAGAGAAAGAAAGAGAACATAATATTTTGATGAGAAAAGTCAATTTTTTCTGAAAAAGCCAAGTCGAATGGCATCTCACTGATTAAAGCAAAAATGCCCATTCTGAGAAGATACTTGTTCTTATCTCTTGTATGAATATATCCTTCGGCAATGCAAAAAGAAAAGACGGGCATAGCGATTCGTCCTATCATTCTCGGCCAAAGCAGCACCGGGAAAAAGAGAGCACCGGCATGGTCAAAAACCATGCTTATCATAGCAATCATTTTTAACATTGTTCCGTCGAAAATCTGATATCTTTTCAGTTTATCCATTCGTTTTTCCCTCACATTCTTATTGTCTGATTCAGACATCCCCTTCAATAGAATACAACAAAATATATATTTCTGCCACACCTTATTGAACATCTTACCATTTATCTGTATAATAAATTTGTTTGGTGAAATGCCAAAATATAAAGATTGGAGATTACCTAAAATGGAAAGATTAGTCGGTACTGTATCAAGAGGTATTCGCGGACCTATTATCCGTGAAGGTGATAATCTGGTTGACATTACAGTTGATAGTGTACTTGCAGCAGCAAAGAGCGAAGGCTTTGAACTGCGAGACCGTGATGTCATTGCTCTGACAGAGTCCATCGTGGCTCGTTCTCAGGGAAATTATGCTTCTGTTGATGACATTGCTGCAGATGTAAAGACAAAGCTTGGCGGTGAAACCGTCGGTGTTATTTTCCCGATTCTCTCACGCAACCGTTTTGCAATTAATCTAAAGGGCATTGCAAGAGGTTGTAAAAAAGTGGTTCTGATGCTCAGTTATCCCAGCGACGAAGTCGGCAACGCTCTTCTTACCTATGACCAGCTCGATGAAGCCGGAATCAATCCTTATTCCGATGTTCTTTCCCTTGAGAAATATCGTGAGCTTTTCGGTGAGAATGTTCACGAATTTACCGGCGTGGATTATGTAAAATATTACTCTGACATTATCACAGGTGAAGGTGCAGAGGTTGAAATCGTATTTGCAAATCAGGCAAAGACAATCTTAAACTACGCTGACTGTATCATTAACTGTGATATTCATACCCGGGTTCGCACCAAGAGAATTTTGAAAGAGAACGGTGCCAAGGCTGTCTGCGGTCTCGATGATATTCTCACAGCTTCTGTAAACGGCAGTGGCTACACTGTGCAGTACGGTCTCCTAGGTTCCAATAAATCAACTGAGGAAAAAATCAAGCTTTTCCCTCAGGCTTCAAAATCCAAAGAGCTTGTTCTTGCAATTCAGGCAGAAATTTTGAAAAAAACCGGCAAACATGTGGAAGTTATGGTATATGGAGACGGTGCTTTCAAAGATCCTCAAGGAAAGATCTGGGAGCTCGCTGACCCTGTGGTATCTCCTGCATTTACGGACGGACTCATCGGCACTCCCAATGAGTTGAAGCTGAAATATCTCGCAGATAATGACTTCGCAAATCTCTCCGGTGAAGCCCTGAAAAATGCTATTTCAGACAGCATTAAAGCAAAGAGTGGAAGTCTTGTTGGAAATATGGCTTCTCAGGGAACAACCCCACGCCAGCTGACAGATTTAATCGGTTCTCTCTGTGACCTTACCAGTGGTTCCGGCGATAAGGGTACTCCCATTATTCTGATTCAGGGGTACTTCGATAATTACACAACTGTTTAATACATTTCAGTTCATAGAAGCATTGACAGGAAATCACACAGACAAAATCCCACACTTCCGTGTGGGATTTTGTCTGTTATTCATTATTTACAA
>JAILPF010000419.1 GCA_024699575.1 Acetatifactor sp.
TCGTCGATAAACTCCTTCTGCTTTGATAAATCCTTCAAAATTACCTGATAAGTCAGCTTGAACAGGCTTCCCATATTGGTTGTCTTTACATTGGTGAGCTGACACTTCTGTGTATATTTCTCCATAATCTCATCAAACACATCATTATAGTCCAGATTCTCCGGAATAGTAATGTGTAAAATCTTTTCCGTATCCTGCTCCTTTTTTGCACCAAATCCCAGATAGGTATAAAGAAGGGAAAATCCGCACAGCACCAGAGTAAAGAGTACCGCATATCCTAAATATCCCATTCCTGTAATAATCCCGGCGCCCATGGCAAGAAAGATTGCATATATCTCCTTTGCTGTTCCGGGTACGGAACGGAAACGCACCAGGCTGAACGCTCCCGCCACTGCCACGCCTGCTCCTACGTTGCCGTTAACCATCATGATAACCACACACACCACCGCAGGTATCAAAGCTAATGTAATCATGAAACTCTGGGTGTAACGGGTTTTATAGCTATAAGAAAATGCCATCACTGCTCCGATGGCAAGGGAAACCATCACACACAGCAGAAATGCTCCCACGGGAATCACTGTCTGTGTGCTACTGTCAAATAAACCTGTAAATACTGTATCAAGCATATTTTCTACCTCCTGATTGTTCTTTTTTCAACTGTTGCATTTGTTTATATGCGGTTCCGTATTTGGAAAAGGATGTCTGGAAAATCCTTTGTTCTGACAGAAGTCTGGCTAACCACAAAGGCATTGCTGCTGCCACCTTGATTTCCATCAGAACCTGTCCTTCCTCCAGAAGAGGGTATCCGTACACTTTTGAGCACAGTGACATGTCTTCCTCCCTCCAGAGAATGTTTTCATCAAATGTGATTCTTAAATCCGGATCCTCTTTCCCCAGAAATGCTTCTCTTTCGTAGGAGAGGAAAACTGCCGGCTCCAAATCTTCATAAAGTCTGCAGAAATAATTGATTTCCTCTGTAATCTGATCGTTTTTACGAAGGGACATCCCTTCGTTTAGATAGGCCATTGCAGCCTCCTCTTCTACGCCAATCCGCCTCTTATATACTACCGAGTCATATTTCTTTTTGATTTCCACAAAAACAGTTCCATCGGGCTTTGCTGTTCCGTAGCTTCTGACCCTCAGCTTTTCCTTATAAACCGGCTTCTCCAAAGATCGTCTGATTAAAAGTTTATCTCTGGTATCATAATAGATATTACAGATTGTGCTCCTGCCATAGGCATCACTCATCATGTAGGGCTCCATCGCCTTTAACAGAATCTCCTTCTGTTCCTTTGAAATCAGATATTTTATTTCGTATCGTTTGAATGTGTCCTGGTAGCTCATTTCTTTCACCTCACAATCCTCTTTACAGAAAAACCCTCAAGTCGCATCAGGCAACTTGAGGGTTTCTATCTATGTCCCGCTCAGGTGTTACCTGGTAAGGACATTTTTACTTATTTTAAAAAAATTGGCAATATTTTGGGTCGAAAGTTCACCTACATTTCACATTTGGCCTTTAATTCGTCCCATCTGCGGTCTACTTCGGCCTGGAATTGCTCAAGTAAGTCTTCGTTTCCGGGTTTGAACAAATGGCGGAATCTCTTCTGGGGACGAAGGAACTCCTCAATCGGAAGCTTCTTCTTGGGTTCATAGTTGAGATACCATTTTCCGTCAATGATTTCATAGAGTGGCCAATAACAGGTCTCCACTGCCAGCTTACAGATATTCATCAGTTCGGAGGTCTCATATCCCCAGCCTCTGGGACAGGGTGACATGACATTTAAAAATGCTGCTCCCGAAGTATAGATGGCTTTCTCAGCCTTGGTATGTATATCCTTGAAGTTCGATGTAAAGGTCGTCTGTCCAACATAAGGAATATGGTGCTCCGCCATAATCGCAGCCAAATCCTTACGAATCTGCACTTTACCATTGGAAACCTTGCCCGCCGGCGTAGTGGTTGTATCTGCAAATTGCGGAGTAGCAGAGGAACGCTGCGTACCGGTATTCATGTAGGCACCGTTGTCGTAGCAGACATACACCATATCATGTCCTCTCTCCATTGCACCGGAGAGAGACTGAAGACCGATATCATAAGTACCACCATCACCACCGAAGGTAATAAATTTATAATTGTCTGTTATTTTTCCTTTTTTCTTGAGCACACGATATGCTGTTTCCACACCGGAAAGGGTTGCACCTGCATTCTCAAATGCGTTATGAATATAGCTGTCCTCATATGCTGTATAAGGATACATGTAGCTGGAAACCTCCAGACATCCTGTTGCATTTCCAATGACTGCCTTGTCCTCCTCATGAAGGGCGCGAAGTACCGCACGCACTGTGATAGTACCGCCGCAACCGGCACACATACGATGTCCCGGTGCAAGGCGCTCCGGTTTGCTCATCACTTCTTTAAATTGATATGCCTTATCCATCACATTTCCTCCTTGTCACGCAGTCCGATATATTTATACATGTCTTTTACAGTATGAGTCTTGGCCATCTCTTCCAGATTCGCATATACCTGTTCGAAATCTTCCACAGTAATATCACGTCCACCCAATCCATAGAAGTAGTTAACTACTTCCGCCTCAGATTTTGCCTGATACAGAGCAGCTCTGACCTCTGCACCAAGAGGTCCGCTGGTTGCAGCAAACATTTCAGAACGATCCATAATCGCAATGGCTTTCATTCCCTTCAATGCTTCTGCAATTTCCTCCTCCGGGAAAGGACGGAATACACGTATTTTTAATAATCCGACCTTTTTACCTGTCTCCTTGCGGATTTTCTCGATAGCTGCCTTGCAGGTACCGGCTGCAGAACCGATAATCACAATCGCATACTCTGCATCTTCCATACGGTATTCCTCAAAAAATCCGTATTTACGTCCGGTCATGCTCTCAAATTTTTCTGCCACATCTAAAATGACTTTCTTCGCATTTTGCATTGCCTGACGCTGTGCTCTCTTAGTCTCCATGTAGTAATTGGAAACTGCATAAGGTCCTACTGCCATTTTCTCTTTTTCATTCAGAAGATAGTGTTCCGGCTCATATTCGCCCACAAATGCCTTTGCCTTATCATCCTCAACCAACAGAATATTCTCTACCCCATGACTGGTGATGAAACCATCCTGACAAATCATAACAGGAAGGTGTACATCCTTATTCTCCGCAATCGGATATGCCTGCAGGAAATTGTCATAAACTTCCTGGTTTGATTCCGCATAAATCTGAATCCAGCCGGTATCTCTGGCGCCCATACTGTCGGAATGGTCAGCATTGATATTGATGGGGCCGGTAAGTGCTCGATTGACCAGTGCCAGCACAATGGGAAGTCTATCCGATGCCGCCACGTAAAGTTCTTCCCACATCAGTGCCATACCGCAAGAAGAGGTAGCGGTCAAAGCTCTGGCTCCTGCTGCCGAAGCACCGATGGTAGCACTCATAGCACTGTGCTCACTCTCCACATGGATGAATTCTGTATCAATCTCACCGTTTGCTATGTAAGTTGCCACATACTGTGGAATTTCCGTTGACGGAGTGATGGGAAACGCAGGCATTACATCCGGGTTAATCTGTTTGATGGCGTAAGCCACCGCTTCATTTCCTGATAAACGTTCTCTGATTGCCATTTATTTTCCCTCCCTCATTGTGATTGCACCAAAAGGACACACCTTCGCACAGATACCGCAGCCCTTACAGTGGTCATAGTCAAATTCATCTCTTGCTCCATTTTTTACAGGAATGGACGAATCCGGGCAAACCGGAACACACAAAAGACATTGCTTACATTTTTCTCTGTCAAATTCCGGGGTTGAAGTTCTCCACTCACCGGTGCAAAAATTTCTCGAGGTTGCAGCCTCATATATTTTGTTTCCTTCCGTGATGTCCTGCCATGGACTTCTCTCGTTGATATCTACTGCTCTCATTTCATCATTCCTTTCTGTATTTTCTAAAATATCCTATACCAAATATCTTCCAACCACAGGAATTCTCCGAAGAATACCGGTGATAATGCCGGAGCCCGCAAAGCTTACCAGTGTGACAATTATTGTTTTCCATACAAGATTCACTGTCAAAGGCTCCATCCATATTTCATTCACCTTCGTCACAAGTAAAAGATGCATCAGATATATTCCCAACGTATCTTTAGCCAGGCCGGACAATAATGCTTCAGCTGCCCCGGGAAGCTGCCTTTTTCCAGGTCCAAACACTTCCCCGCAAAATGTGAACAATGCCACTACCGGGACAAAAGTAAACAGCATGAATGGATCACTGACCCAATATCCGGCAATCACACAGGGAAACGCTATTGCATATAGCCCTTTCTTTACCTTGTCCGAAAGCTCGTAAGTCGCCAGATAATATCCCAGAATATAGTATCCCACATAATTACTGATGACATCCATTCGCCAAAAATCATAAATATACCCCGCTGTCTCTCCCTGGAAAAATACTCGCAATGTTTCTCTGAGTATCTGCACCAGAAAATAGAGGGTCAAAAGATATTGCACTTCTTTTTGCTGCGCATTCCGAAGCCACGAACGCAATACCGGCACTAAGGTATATAAACCGATAATCATTGGAATAAACCAAAAATGGTAAGGAGCGTCCAACCATATATTGACCATTCGACTAAGGGAATGCTCTACAAAAAGTGCATTCCACATATTGCCTGCATCATACGCAATTGCCCACACCAGATACGCAACAATCAGTCTGAAAATGGTATGTGTCCATATTTTCTTCGTCGAGACCTCTTTGTTCGGATTTAAGAAAATTGCTCCGCTTACCATCACAAAAACAGGTACACCCATTCTTGCCACCGAATTAGCAAACGACACCACCTGAAATTCTATTGTACCTACCG
>JAILPF010000449.1 GCA_024699575.1 Acetatifactor sp.
ACTTACTCTCTTTTTTTGACCACTTGCGTGAACGTGCTTTACAACTGTTTCGGGTATGATATGATGAAATCATTATAAATAGAAAGTGGAGTGAACATAATTGGGGTATGAAAGTAAGGATAGAACTGATTGATGAAACCCGTGAAGAGGAAGTGGTTATTCGAGTGCATGAAAAAAATGAAGCAGTTGTGGCTATGACAAGGCGGATTGAAAGTGTATCCGACGAATTGAGTGTTCAGAAGGGCAATACCTTCTGCAAAATAAAAATGGACGATATATTTTATTTTGAGATTGTGGATCGGAAAGCATTTATATATGTGCAGGATGAGGTATATGAGACGAAACTGAAACTCTATGAGTTTGAAGAAAAGACCAGGGGCAATGGTTTTTTTCGGGCATCAAAGTCCATGATTTTAAATGCCGACAAAATTGATTATGTGAAGCCTTCTCTGTCAGGAAGGTTCGAGGTGAGACTTCTCAATGGGGAGACTGTTCTGGTTTCACGTCAATATGCAAAGCTTTTAAGAAGAATGATGGAGATGTAGGATATGAGAGAGACGGTTAAACAATTACTTAGAAATTTTGTGATGATTTATGGTTTTACGATGTTGGCCACTCTGGTGTTTTGTACGATAACGGGGAACGATGTCAGTCTGGGATTAGACTATTTCAGAGCCATTATCTGGTTCTCGTTAGCGGCGGATTTGACTGTGCTGGTGTATCTTCCCTTTGGGAAGGTATCTGCGAAGGGGAGCTGGATTTTGGCGGTATTGCATACAGTTGTGCTTTCGGGAGTACTTCTGTGTCTCGGTTATTATATAGGAATGTGGAACGGAGTTGTCGGAGGAATTCTGTTTTGGTTTATGATTCTTATTGTAGATTTTCTGGTGAGATTTTTTAATTACAGGGAAGATGTGGCTGACGCAAGCGCAATTAATAAAAGTATCCAAAAAAGAAGAGAGAGGTAACTGCTGTGGAAGTAATCAATGTATCTCATTTAAAAAAGAATTTTGGAACAATTCAGGCGGTGGATGATATCTCATTCCTTGTGAAAAAAGGGGAATTGTTTGGATTTCTTGGGGTGAACGGTGCGGGAAAATCCACGACCATCAATATTCTCTGCACCTTGCTTGCTCAGTCCCGGGGAGAAGTTTCAGTATGCGGTTTGGATAATCGGACGGAGGCAGAGAGTATTCGAAAAAGAATTGGAGTAGTGTTTCAGGAGAATACGCTGGACGGATTATTGACTGTGCGCGAGAATCTGGAATTCCGCGGATTACTTTATGAGAAGGATAGGAAGAAGGTCGGGGAGAGACTTAAGGAGGTCGCACAGATTTTGGAGATAGAAAATTTGTTGCCGCGCAGATTCCACCAGCTGTCGGGCGGGCAGAAGAGACGTTGCGAAATAGCAAAATCTCTCATGAATACGCCGGAGGTCCTCTTTCTGGATGAACCCACCACGGGACTGGACCCACAGACAAGAAAACAACTTTGGGAGAGTATTGAGAGGTTGAGAAAAGAACAAAATATGACGGTTTTTCTGACCACACATTATATGGAAGAAGCGGCAAAAGCGCAATATTTGTGTATTATGGATGCGGGGAAAATCGTGGCACGTGGGACACCATCCGAATTAAAACAGCAATATGCCACTGACCTGTTGAAACTATATGCCAAGGATACAGAAGCACTCGAAGAGATTGCAAAAGGCTGTGAGATATCCTATGACAGAATGTCAAATGGTATTGCCGTCAAGCTTGGCTCCACCAAGGAGGCTTTGGCGATGATTGAGAGGTTTGATGAGCGAAACGCGCAGTACAGCGGACTGGAAGTCCTGCAGGGAAGTATGGATGACGTGTTTATTAATGTGACAGGAAAGAAAATGGAGGATTAGTATATGTTGTTTTTACAGTTTGTAAAGAGAAACATACTTCTATATTTCAGGGACAGAGCAAGTGTTTTCTTCTCATTGTTAGCCACGCTGATTGTAGTGGCGCTGATGATTGCCTTCCTGGGGGAAGGAGCTATTGACAGTACTTTGTATACGCTGGGAGTTGGGCAAGTCGATGAACGGTCTCATGCGATGAGCCTGGTTATCATCTGGACAATTTCCGGTATCGTAGTAGTAAATGCAGTCAGTGTTTCCATGATGTTAGTCGGCAGGATGGTAACGGATGTGGAAGGGGGAAGATTTTCCGCGTTTATGGTGGCTCCCGTAAGACGGTTCGTGTATGTAATCGGATATGTGACGGCGTCGGTTTTAGTAGCTTTTATGATGTGTCTGCTGACGCTGCTTATCGGAGAGGGCTATGTGACTTTTAGTGTGGGAGTGGATCTTGAATGGAAAATGCTCGGCGAAATAGTGTGCGTGTTGTTGGCAATTTTGTTTTCCAGTGCATCCTTTGTCTTTCTGTGTGCGGTATCGGTTCGTACAGCAAGCGCCTATGCGGGCTTGAATACGGTAGTGAGCTCGCTGATTGGTTTTCTGGCGGGAATTTATGTACCATTTGGTGCGTTGCCCAAGCTGTTGCAGCAATGCATTCGATTTGTCCCTGCATTTCAAGGTGCATCAGCATTTAGACAGATACTGATGGAGAGAGAAATCGAATGGTTTGGATGTGCTGCCGAGTACAAGGAAGGGTACGCAGATTATATGGGACTTGTGATTAAATACGGTGGCGAAGAGGCGTCACTGTGGGCTAAAGTTGCATATATGATTAGTGCGGGAGTGTTTTTTATTGTAATTGCGACAATGATACTGCAAAAGAAAAAAGAAGAATGATATTTGATGATAGGAAATGACTATAGGAACGACGAAAAAAGGGCGTCGCATGTTGATACTTCAATCATGCGACTGCCCTTTTTGGGGTTCTACTCAAAAAGAAAATCAAGGAATGAGATTGCAGCTTCCATGTGGGTGGTATTTACGGGAATGCCTACTGCTGTGTAATCCTGACCGGTAAAGTAGTAGGTTGCATTAAGCTTTTCACAGTCAGTTACAAATAATCCAACGGGAACCGGATCCCCCATTTCCTCCGGCTTGGAAGGGTCTTTCTGCACAGGAGGAACGTATTCCACTGAGTAAACTTCTTCTGAATTTTCCTCGGCTCGGATATCATCCATATCAATGTAATAGAAATAGGGTTCATACTTTACAATCTGTGATGGGCTTAAAACCTCCCGCAGGTCGACAAAAATATTGGCGACTGCAT
>JAILPF010000454.1 GCA_024699575.1 Acetatifactor sp.
TATGATTGGTGGTATGGTACCTCCTATCGCTATTGCTCTTTCAACAACATTCTTTAAGAACAGATGGAGTGAAGATGAGCGCAAGAATGGTGTAGTTAACTATATCATGGGATTGTCATTTATCACAGAAGGTGCTATCCCTTACGCAGCATCTTATCCATTAAAGGTTATACCTGCATGTATGATTGGTTCAGGTGTTGCCGGATTCTTATCATGGTTATTTAAGTGTCAGTTAATGGCACCACATGGTGGAGTATTCGTATTTGCAACAATCAAACAGCCATTGCTTTACATCCTCGCATTGGCAGTTGGTTCAGCAGTTGCATGCCTGATTCTTTCAGCATTGAAGAAAGATTATCAACCTCAACCTATGTATGTTAGTGGAATAAATCCTTCATGGCCAATTAAAAGTAAAATTGCAGCTGCATTGCTCGCTATATTTTTAGGTGGATTGGGTATTCATAAGTTCTATTTAGGAAAGGTTGGAATGGGAATATTTTACCTTCTTTTCTGTTGGACTGGAATTCCAGCCATTGTTGGATTCATTGAAGGAATAGTATATCTCTGTTCAAATGATGAAAACTTCCAATTAAAGAATCATGTAAGAATTGGATAACATATAAATAATAACAATTAAAGCTAACATTCAATAGTTAATAAAAATATAGGGGCTGTAAAAAAACTCCCCTAACAGAAAAGCAGCTATGAGCTCGCGCTCATAGCTGTTTTTTGGTATAATTAGGTTATGCAACTAACTAATTATAAAACCAATGATAATTATACATTAAAACAACTAAAATTACCATTAGTTATCGAAAAATTAATTGATATTTCTGATCCGGTTTACACTTTCTGTGATGTAATGGATCACATTGACCTAACACCATACTTTGTAGAAGCGAAAGGCTACAAAACAGGTCGTCCAAGATGTGATGCAGAAAAGTTACTAAAAGTGATTCTGTTTGCTTTCATGGAGAATGGTTACTGTTCATTAAGAGAAATCGAAAAACTCTGTAATAATGACATAAGATTCATGTATCTGTTGGATGAAATGAAAGCTCCTACCTTTGCCACTTTCGGCAACTTTATTCGTAACGAACTTTCCACGTCAATCGAGGATATATTTAATGATATAAATGCCTATATATTTAATCAGGAAAAAGTAGATCTTAATCATACATATATTGACGGAACAAAGATTGAAGCGAATGCAAACAAGTATACTTGGATTTGGAAGAAATCCTGCATAAGAAATCGCGATAAAGTTTTTGGTTATATTTCTGCATTAATTGAAGAAATGAATTCCGGAGTGTTATGTACGTTTGGGGTAAAGATTGAACAACGGAATGAATACGCCATTGAATACCTGGAAGAAATCATAGAAAAGTATGCCCAATTAACATCACTTGATTTTGATACTTTTGTCTATGGAAAAGGCCACAGAAAAACTATCTATCAACGGCAGTATGAGAAACTGAATGACTATAAAGAAAGATTGAAAACATATGCCAAGCACATAGAAGTATGTGGTAACGAAAGAAACAGTTATTCAAAAACAGACCATGATGCATCCTTTATGAGAATCAAAACAGATTACATGGGAAATGATCAATTGCTTCCTGCTTATAACCTTCAAGCAGCTATCTGTGACGAGTACATTGCAGTGATTGATGTGAAACAGTATGCATCAGATATGGAATGTTTCGTTCCGCTTATGGAAAAATTTCATAAGACTTATGGTCATTATCCTAAGTATCCGGTTGCAGATGCCGGTTATGGTTCTTATAATAATTATATTTATTGTGAAGAGCATGGTATGGAAAAGTATATGAAATTCACCATGTTTAAGAAAGAAACAACAGACAAAAAATACCGCAAAGATCCATACAGAATCGTTAACTTTACAAGAGATTCAGAAGGTAACCTCTTGTGTCCAAACGGCAGACGTTTTATATACAAATACAGCCAACACGTTAAGAAAAATAAATATGGACGAACCGAAGAAATCTATGAATGTGAAGATTGTACAGGCTGTCCTCATCGTGGAGCGTGCTGTAAGAAAAAAGAAGGTAACAGAACTGCAATATTAAACAGAGAATTAACTTCCATACATGAAGAAGTGATTAAGAATCTTGAATCTATTCATGGAGCTCTGCTTCGTATGAACAGAAGCATACAATCTGAGGGAACTTTTGGTATTATCAAATGGGACAGATCATACAAAAGACTATTCAGAAGAGGTTTAGAAAACGTAAGTTTAGAACTAACCTTGATTGCTTGTGCTTTTAACCTTTATAAATACCATAATAAACGAAATCGATTGAAGATGATTGCATGATATCAG
>JAILPF010000456.1 GCA_024699575.1 Acetatifactor sp.
CTGGTGTATCAGACAGATAATAATCAGGGATTGTAGGATATGATGCCTGTTTCTTAGCGAGACTATCTTCTTCAGAGACAATTTTCTTTCCAATAGCATCTTCAAAACTAAAATCTCTGTGGCCGCGCTTGTATCTTATTAAGTTCAAATACATGTGATGAAGTATGAATGGAATAGGTATGCACCAGAGTATTGGCGGTGGGATGTTCAATCGAAGAATATCTTTGGAAAACATCGAAATTACCTGTACCGGTAATTCTATAATGGGATAAAGCCAGATTCCCGTGAACCATATAAAGTCTTTAATTTTCATAAGCGCCTACTTTCTGAGATCAAATTGCAGCAGGCAGGTGTCTGTTTTCATACTTAAATCTAAATAACCCCAAATCTTTATATTATGTCCAAAAATTAATACCTCGGGAATGGGATTCCAGATGATTACACGCCTGCAGTTATTTTTAAGGGCGTATAAAAGTGTAGATAAAAGTCTCATCGTCATTAGTAATCTCGAAAATATGGAATTGTGATTTTGTGCCTGCGAAAAATCATAAAAATCAATTAATGTATGGTCGGCAATATATAACATTTATTCTGTTCTCCTTTCTACATAACTAGCATAGCGAGTCAATTAATAACTTGATTTATGTTTTCGTGAATGGAGGAATATTTATGTTCAGATTACCTGAGACGTCAGACAAAAGCTTTGGAGAATATGTCAAAGTGTTTCGGAAGGAAAACGGTTTGAGAGCGCGTGATCTTGCGCAGCTGATGTTAAAGAAAAACAATATCGACTGGAGGGATGATTTGATGCTGGTAGAGTGTATACAGGGTAGAATTTACAGGTGGGAAACACTTAATGGCAGCCCGAAACCCTGGGACTTGAAGATGCTTGCGAGAGTCATGGGGGTGACTGTAGATTTCCTGATGGTGTTTTTTTAAAGAAAGTAGATGAGCTTGTTAACTATGATCATGCTAGTTTTATTATGCAAAATGAATCTGATGGTAGCAGCTCATCTGTTCTGATTCGTGAAGCGCAAATTGTTTCATATGACGGGAATAGCGTTCGGCGGCGTGGCTAAGTGCTGTGTGCCACGAATTTAGATTTGTTTATATACATAAAATGCTATTTGGGAGCAGAATCTGCCAGATATATTTGCATCAGGAATCATATAATGTAGATTTATTTTGGCCCCGCCTTGTCAGGAAGGAAAAACGTGGTGGTCGTCACTGTGTAGATTTCAGCAGCGCGACTAAGCGCTGCGTGCCAAGGTAGTAGATGGGTTGATGATCCTTAATTAGAGTTTCCGGAGTAGACTCTTGTTGCCACTTTTGCAGTAGAATCTGCTAGCTCTATATTATCTGATGACAGTTCTAACTGCTAAGTTTTTTTAGTTCTGATGAAAATGGTTATCGCTGTCTCTATTTTTTCTAAAAGTTACGGTCTCAGCCCCGCAGGCAGTTATGTTTTTTTTTGCAGATTGATACGCAGGCAGTTCTGTTTCACAGTTGTACGGGGCTGATCCCTTCTCTGCAGCTACCATTAGGCTCTGCAATAATAATTGCTTGCGCTATATCTGATTGTCATCTTTAGTTCTGCATTCTTCTTCAAGAAAAAATATTATTGAAAAATAGACATAATAGAATTTAGACAAATTTTTTCTTGACCACGAGTTTTTCGCTTAACCATGCGGGTATTCGAGATTTCGAGAAGTACAGCAGAATGCCTTGATTGGTACATCAGGTTGCCTAGGCAAGCTATAACACTATCGACGGACATTTTTTGTCCGTCATAGGTGGTGTATAAAACACCTTATGATTGACTGTAACAATAATTGAGCACAATTTTTTTCTGCTTTTGAATGGATTTTGTTTTTTCCAGATGAATACATATTTTACAAGATAAAAATTTTGGAGGATGGCAATATGAAGATATTACTTACAGATGATAGATTTTACAAAGAAGTCAAAAGGGTGATGGATTCCGCATCAGAAACCTGGAGTAAAAACCAAGATGATATACAAATATATGGCTCTACAAACAGACATAGATACATTCCATTTGTAATTCTTCAGCCTGAAGGTATATACCGCATTATAAAGATAAAGGACAAAAGTCATTTCGCCGGCGAAGTATTTAAATATCTAATAAGCTATATGAACTACTACAATATGGCCTATGTCAATTACGATGAGATTAAGGACATGTACGAATGTAATGTTCGGAGTATTAGCAGAGCACTGGAAACGCTTCGAGAAATGGGAGCAATTATCTGTGTAAAGCATGGCAATGAGTGTGTAGCTATTGTGGATTATGATATCTGCTTTGCAGGTAATAGAAAAATGGTTAAATACAATCTTCGGGCAGGTCAGACATATCTAAGTAAGGATGAAATATATGAAAAATTATGATAACTCATGTAGCAAATCAGAAAAGACTAAAAAATTAAAGCCGTCTGAAAAATCAGTTTTAAGGCATTTCTTTCAGATGAATAATGATCCGTATATGTTGAAGGTTTTACTTCATCTTATCGATGTATCAGCATATGCGTTTGTTGTGCTTATATATTGTGCTTCTAAAAGCAACAGGTTTAATGAAATTGTAGTACCTCAGACTGAAATAAAGAGAGTAACGGGATTTTCCATCAGTACAATAAAGAGCAGTTTCAAGCTGCTTGAAGAATATGGCTTTATTTATAGTGAAAGACATCAAAAATGCAACAAATATTATGTTAATGCACGATTTAGCTGGAAAAATACTTCGGCTGCTAAAAATGCGGGGATAGCTAGTGGGAAAGTACTTATTAATCCCATAATAATTCCTGGCTATAAAATGCCTAAGTACGACGAGAATCATTTTATTCAAATTAGCACGACAGCTGTTGTGGTAGACGCTTTGTCGGACATAGCAAAAAAGTGTCCTACGGCTTTAAAAGTCCTGTTGGTACTTGTCTATAATGTGAATGAGATAAATGAGTATGATACAATCCGTCAGGAACTGGCTAATAAGGCAAATTGTTCATTAAGAGCCGTTGCCGATTCACTCAATATACTTAAAAAGAAGAAAATACTAAATACCGAGAAGATAGTATATTACAATAAATATATTTTGAGTACGGATTTTTGCTTTAAAAACAAGGCGAAAAATATCGAAAAATTTGGTAATCGGGACAAAATCCAGCGCTCAAAATCATTTGATGATGGAATTGATAAGATTCTTAAAGAAAGAATAGAGCAGGATAAGAAATAGGGATATACAGATATGGTCGAAGAATCAGTAAATGCCATAACATAGCCTGACTGATAAATACAGGGAACACTGGACAGAGTGGTATGTCTGCCCTAAATCCGCATGGATACTGGGTTTGAACTAAAAGTGGACAGGGTGGAGATAGGGTTGCTAATCTTTTATATAATAACAAATTTCCAGCAGGGAGGGTCAAGCGATGGGGCGCAGCCCCAGGGCTTGGATGAGAAGTTCTAAAAGCAAAAAATGGAAAAACTAAAACTTTCGATACAAAATTCCAATACTCCTTCAAAAAACTGAAATCAAACGGTCAATTGTAAAAGTTAATTCCACTTTGTAAAACTAATTTCCACCTTGTAGAAGTAAATTCCACAGGGTGGATTTTACTTATTCTAAAAATAGTGGATTTTATCCACATTTGAGGCTATAATAGCC
>JAILPF010000468.1 GCA_024699575.1 Acetatifactor sp.
AGCTATTAATCAATTATTAACATATGTTTGTCATGGAAAATAAAAGATGTACATATTATGTAAAAAACATGAAAATATAATTTTTTGTATGAGCGATATTTCCGTAAATCAGAAGCTGGCTTTGGTTCAGCAGATTCGTGCACAGAATGCCCAAAATGAAGGTGATATGTCCCAGAGAAGACAAGTGTTATATGGGGGTGAAGAAATATTAGAAGAAAATAGAAGCTTCCGGTCTTTTCGGATAAGAATGATAGTGACGATTTTGCTGGTTTGTGCGTTACTTCTCGCGGACCAGTTTCCACCATCTTTTTTCCGGTTTGATATGAATCAGGTTTATGAAATGCTTTCGGAAGACTTCCTGAATAATAAAAAATGAAGGAATTATGTCCCGGGTCAGATAACCCGGGCGATAACCCTTCAACTTATTTTTTTATCTATTGGCCAATTCTGTTGTTATATCTTCCCAGGTGATATTTTTTTCTGCCATAAGTACCATCATATGATAGAGAAAATCGCTTATTTCGTACTTAATCTCGTTTGGGTTGGGATTTTTGGCGGCAATGACAATCTCAGTTGCTTCTTCTCCAAGTTTTTTCAGAATTTTATCAATTCCTTTGTCGAACAGATAATTCGTGTATGAACCTTCTTTGGGGTTCACTTTTCTGTCTTTTATTACAGAGAATACTTCTTCGAATACCTGCAGCGGATTGGTACTCTCCTCATATTCTTTTTTTGTAATTTCATTGAAGAAACAGCTTCTGGAGCCGGTATGGCATGCAGCCCCAATTTGAGAAACCTTTGCAAGAATGGTATCCATATCACAATCGGCACTCAAGGATTTTACATATTGAAAATGCCCGCTGGTCTCACCTTTTAGCCACAGACTTTGTCTGCTTCTGCTATAATAGTTCATTTTTCCCGTTTCCAAAGTCAGTTTATAGGATTCTTCATTCATGTATGCCATCATAAGTACCTGAGATGTGCGATAATCCTGTACAATAACGGGGACAAGTCCATCGCTGTTTTTCTTAAAATCAGACCAGTTAAACGCTGCATCAAAGGACTGGATAGGAATATTATTTTCTTTACAAAGCTTCTTGAGAGAAGGAATCTCATTTACATTGTCGTTAATTGTATTGCCTGTAATTCCACAGACCGTCTCATGGGCAAAAATTTCCAAAAGCTTGTTCAGTGCAATCTGATTTATCTGAACAATGACTGGAAGCTGTGTTTGGCTCATAGTCTCTCTGATAATGTGAGGGTTTAAAAGGATAAGACATGAAACATATTTCTCTAAAAGTGCTTTTTCCTTTGTAACAATTTCATCATGGTCAACAGATGCCAGAATTTTATCTTTTCCGAATTTGAGGGAAACTTCTTCCGTAATTTCGATATTTAAAGGATTTTCATAGTCCAGAATCGCTTTTTTGCATCCGGCGTAAAGCAGCTTTTTAACATCTTCCATTCTTTTAATGTTACCGGTGCCGAAAACATCCATCTCTGCCACTTCACATATTTCTTTGATGATATCCAGAGCCCGTTCATGTTCTTCATCTGTTTTGGACATGTCGAACACAATCAATTCATCAGCATTATTTTCGTTATAAATTTGTACAAGACGGAGTGGATCGGTCTCTACAATGGTGGTGTCATGTAATCCCTTGACTGCATGTTCGTGATACAAATATATGCAGGGAATAAATTTCTTTGTCATACAGCGTTATCTCCTTACGAAAGGCTTCCTTTTGTGCTTAATACATCTGTGATACGTGAATCATATTGAGTTGCCTGATCAAGGGCTTTGGCAAACGCCTTAAAAATAGCTTCAATCATATGATGATTATTGATACCGTCCAATAATTTGATGTGGAGATTCATCCCTGCGCTATAAGATATTGCATAGAAAAACTCTCTCACCAATTCGGTTTCAAGGTATCCGACCTTAGGGGTTGTAAAATTACAGTCAAAATTAAGATAAGGTCTGCCGCATAGGTCCAAGGCACATAATGCTAAAGCATCGTCCATGGGCAAGGTAAAGGAGCCATATCTGCAAATACCTTTTTTGTCCCCCAGAGCAGTTCGGATAGCCTGGCCGAGGACAATTCCGGTATCTTCTACGGTGTGATGTCCATCCACCTGTAAATCGCCGGTTACTTTACATTCCAAATCAAAGAAGCCGTGTTTGGCAAATCCTTCCAGCATATGGTCAAAGAAACCAATTCCGGTATCTATGGCTGATTTCCCGGTTCCGTCTAAGTTTATTTTTAATGTGATTGCGGTTTCTTTAGTAGTTCTATCAACTGATGCAACTCTATCCATACTGTTCCCTCGCTGAATTTCTTACTCAAATCTTACTTTAATACTGTTGGCATGTGCAGTCAAGCCTTCGCTTTCTGCAAACATTTCTATCTGATTGTGTACCTTTTCCAAGGCCTCTCTTGAATAAGAAATAATACTTGTTTTCTTGATAAAATCGTCCACATTTACGGGGGAGAAAAATTTAGCGGTCCCGTTTGTGGGTAGAATATGGTTTGGACCTGCAAAATAGTCTCCAAGTGGCTCTGATGCATATTCTCCCATGAAAATCGCGCCAGCATTTTTGATCCTGGTCATTGTGTCAAAAGGATTTTTGGTCAGTATTTCCAGGTGTTCTGAAGCAATCGCATTGGTTGCGTCAATTGCATCGCTCATGGAGTCTGCTAAGAGAATATAACCATAATTATCCAGAGATTTCTGGATAATTTCTCCTCTGGAAAGTTCCTTTACAAATCCTTCTACTTCTTCAGATACTTTTACGGCAAGTTCAGATGAGGTCGTAATCAATATAGCGCTTGCAAGCTCGTCATGCTCGGCCTGAGAAAGCAAATCTGCTGCAACGTACCTTGGGTTTGCTGTCTCATCCGCAAGAACAAGAATCTCGCTGGGACCTGCAATGGAGTCGATGCTTACATAACCGTATACTGCTTTCTTGGCAAGAGCAACATAAATATTGCCGGGACCGGTAATCTTATCTACCTTAGGGATGGATTCTGTGCCAAAGGCAAGAGCTGCAATAGCCTGTGCTCCACCTACTTTGTAGATGGTATCAACGCCTGCAATGTCAGCGGCAACAAGAGTGCCGGGATTTACCTTGCCATCCTTTCCGGGAGGGGTTGTCATTACGATTTCTTTTACACCGGCAACCTTCGCCGGAATGACATTCATCAGTACACTGGAGGGATAGGCAGCTTTTCCGCCCGGAACATATACACCTGCCTTTTCAATAGGTGTAATTTTCATTCCCAGAATTGTTCCGTCTTCCTTGGAATCAAACCAACTGTTGCGAAGTTGCTTCGCATGAAATCTTCTGATATTTTCAGCTGATTCCTTCAATACTTCGACCAGCTTGTCATCCATCATGCTATACGCCTCATCGATTTCTGCTCTTGTTACTTGGATGTTTTGAGCAGTGAGATTAAACTGGTCGTATTTTGCAGTATATTCAAATACTGCCTTATCTTTGTTTGCCTTTACATTTTCGATGATGGCATTTACTTTCTCTTCATACTGCGAATAATTGTTTGGGCTTCTCTTTAACAGATTATTTAAAATACTTTCCTTTGTTTCAGCGGTTAAATTAACAATTCTCATTGTGCTCCTCCATCTAATACTTTACGAATACGACTGATCAGGTCACGGATTCGTTCTGATTCCATCTGCATACTGACGGGATTAATAATCATTCTGGCAGAAAGTGGACATACTTCCTCCAGAACTTCCAACCCGTTTTCTCTAAGGGTTGAACCTGTCTCAACAATATCAACAATTACATCAGAAAGCTCAACCAGTGGCCCGAGTTCGACAGAACCATTGAGTTTAATGATATCTACTGTCTGATGTTTTTTGTTGTAAAAGTAGTCTTTTGCTATATTTGGGTATTTGCTGGCTACGCGAATTCGCTCGTGATGTTTTAACAGCTCTGCTGCTGAGGATGGCCCGCAGACACACATACGACATTTGCCGAATCCCAGGTCGAGAACCTCATAGACATTTCGGTTCTCTTCAAGAATGGTATCTCTTCCGACAACACCGATATCCGCTGCCCCGTATTCGACATAGGTCGGTACATCCGGCCCTTTTGCCAGGAAAAATCGAAGCTTTAGTTCTTCGTTGACAAAAATCAACTTTCGTGAGTTTTTATCTTTCATTTCCTCACAGGTAATTCCGATTTGTTCAAATAATTCCAAGGTTTTATTTGCCAGTCTTCCTTTGCCGAGGGCAAAGGTTAAATATCTTTCTTCGTTCATATTTAATGCCTCTATTCATCCGGTTTATGATTGTACAGGAATTAATTCAACTGCGACGCCCTTTTCTCTCAACGCTTGAGCTTCCTGTAATTTTGCTGTGAAATCAGCGGTATTATTGGACTGATATGTTATGGTACGCTTGGGGTTGGCAGAGTCTATAGCAACCTTTTGTCTGGATAATGCTTCTAATATATCATCAATTACAATGACAAAACCGATTGCAGGAGCATTTTTTCCAAACTGATGTAACAGATTATCATATCGGCCACCTGTTACAACCGCATCCCCAACTCCGTATGTATATGCTTTAAAAATCACACCGGTATAATAGTTATAATTACTGAGTAAGCCTAAATCAAAGGAGACATAATGCTCCACTCCGTAGAGTTTTAATACTTCATAAAGTTTTTCCAGTCTGGCGATTGCATTGAGGGAGCGTGCGTTTTTTACAGCAGCCTTTGCATCGGAAAGAGAACTCATATTTCCAAACATATCGGAAATTTGTAAAAGGATTTTACGATATGGCTCCTTTACAGCTCTTTCATTTAAGAGCTCTTCCGCTGCAAAATAATTTTTCCCGGAGATGCAAGCCCTTAAATCGGATTCGGTATCTTCATCCAGTCCTGCCTCTTCACATAAGCCTTTAAAATATTCAACCTCTCCAATGCTTACCTGAAACTGTTTCAAACCAACATTCTGTAAAGCACGAATCAACAGACAGATGATTTCTGCATCAGCTTCCACAGAATTATCATTGATCAACTCGGCTCCGATTTGTGTAACTTCTTTGAGTTTACCCTGTAGACTGGAGGTGTTGGTAAAGGTATTTCCAAGATAGCTGAAACGAATCGGAACGGTTTCATCCATAAAATACTTTGCTGCACATCGCGCGACTGAGGGGGTAAAATCCGGTCGCAGTACCAAAGTATTTCCATCTTTATCAAAAAATTTATATAAATCCTTACTTGGAATTGTGCCGATTTCTTTGGAAAAGACGTCAAAATATTCAAAAGTTGGTGTTTGAATGTCTTCAAAACCGTACAAATGAATGATTTCATGCAACTTCTGCTCTATATTCAGCTTTTTCGTATATTCCAATCCATAGATATCACGGACACCCTCAGGGGTATGTAATAATTTTTTGCTCATATTATTTCTCCAAACACTTTAGTGCGTTACCTTGCTACCATATTAGCAAACTAAATCTTTTATGTAGTATACATAATAGGGATACCGATGTCAAGCTATTCTTCTCTGTCTTCTAAATCTTTTTTCAGAATATCCAGATAAGGAACAAGAATACCGGGTTTATTAGGTAAAAAATATTCAGGATTTAATTCCTCAAATCGGAAACTTTTACGACCGCCACTCTGAGCGCGATCCCAAAAGAAACGTAGCATTTCATACGGAAGATAATAGAAAAGATTCTTTTGAGTATAAAAGATTAAAAAAAAGGCTATACCGCCCTGCTCTTCAAACTGCTTCATAAAATCTACCTGATGAGGGTGGATATTTTGAAGGGTAAAGGTATCGGTCGCACATTCTTTAGCGTCAAAGCATACAGGAATTCCCTGTACAGCACCAATATAAT
>JAILPF010000497.1 GCA_024699575.1 Acetatifactor sp.
CAAATGCATGGGCTGCGGACATCAGATAATGATTGCCCGAAAGCTATTGGAAAAGAATGTGAGAGAAATTAAAGAAAAGCTTGAAAATGTAGGAGTTTTATGCTATTATAGTTACTCGTGATATATCAATTTCCTTGCTCATGGTAAGACATGGGCCAGAGACCAAAAGGAGGTAACAGAAGCATGAAGAAGTACGAATTAGCCGTTGTTGTTAGCGCTAAGCTTGAAGATGATGAAAGAGCAGCAGTTGTTGACAAGTGCAAAGCTCTGGTTGAGAGATTTGGCGGAAACATCACAGAGGTAGATGAATGGGGTAAGAAGAGACTTGCTTACGAAATTCAGAAAATGAAAGAAGGTTTCTACTATTTCATCAAATTCGAAGCTGAGACTACTGCTCCCGCTGAAATCGAGAGCCGTATGCGTATTATGGATGGCGTCATCAGATACTTGTGCGTAAAACAGGACGAGGCATAATAGAAAGCGAGAAGAAAAGATGAATAAAGTAATTCTTATGGGACGTTTAACCAGAGATCCTGAGGTAAGATATTCAACAGGAGATAATCCTCTGGCAATTGCAAGATATTCGCTTGCTGTTGATCGCAGACAGGCAAGAAATAATAACGGTGATGAACAGACTGCCGACTTTATCAACTGTGTAGCATTTGGACGTACCGCTGAGTTCGCAGAAAAATATCTGCGTAAAGGTACCAAAATTGCTGTTACCGGACGTATTCAGACCGGTAGCTACACAAACAAAGATGGTGTGAAAGTATACACAACGGAAGTTGTTGTAGAAGAGCACGAATTCGCTGAGAGTAGAAATGCTTCCGGTGGAAATGACGGTGGTTTCCAGGGCGGTTACTCAGGTGGTAACTCTGCACCGGCTCCTTCAGGAGCAGGCGATGGATTTATGAACATCCCTGATGGAATTGACGAAGAATTACCATTTAACTAGTCGATAGCGAATGGCGTATAACCGTCAGAGCTACATGTAATTAAGATAGGAGGCATAGACATGGCTTTTAATAAGGCAGAGAAATCCGATTCTCCAGTAAGAAGAAAAGGTGGAATCCGCAGAAGAAAAAAGGTTTGTGTATTCTGTGGTAAAGATAACGTAATTGATTACAAAGATACCAACAAGTTGAAGAGATACGTGTCTGAGAGAGGTAAAATCCTTCCTCGTCGTATTACCGGCAACTGTGCAAAACATCAGAGAGCATTGACTGTAGCTATCAAGAGAGCTCGTCATCTTTCTTTGATGCCTTACGTACAGGATTAAGTATAAGAATGAAAAAGGATTTTGGTTTCAGCGATGAAATCAAAATCCTTTTTTTACTTAAATATTTACGTCAATGCTTGTTTCCTTTACCTTCTCTTTTTTATCTTACATATTGAAACTGCAATATATCGAATATCATATTCGGGGGTTATGATAACTTCTACTGACGTTTCCATTGTATTTTAAGCGTTTAATTTTGCAATAGACATGTGCTAATTGGTAAGAAAGAAGTGGCATTTGGCAATTCCACGTACAACTATTTTTGGCATAACTTCTTGTTTTTTGACAAATTAAACGGTGGCATTGTTAAGGGTTATTTGATATAATGTATAGGGCAGAGTCAAACATCTGTAACAGCCGGATGGACGCTTGCGTACAATCCGGCTGTTACAGATGCTTGACGAGCGAAGCAACCTTGCGAAACGAAGTGGAGCAAGGTCTGCCCGAGATAGGTCAATTGGGCGAAGGGGTATACAACAATGAAGAATCGCATAAAGCTTAAAGGACATATTAAAACATATCTGCAATTCTGCATCTATTTGGGGGCGTTGCTTTGTGTTGTGGATATAGCAGTTTTTATGCTGGATTACCGTGCAGGAATCCTGCTGACGATTTTTACACTATTTTATCTGGCAATTACATTTACATTATATTATAGAAATAAACCGCTCATTATGAATGAACTTGTGAGCTTTGCCACAGAATATGGACAGATTCAGCGAAAATTACTCAGAGATTTGGATTTGCCGTACGCATTGTTGGATGATGCCGGAAAGGTTATATGGACAAACATAGCATTTGAAACCGTAATTCATCAGGGAAAAGGATTCAATAAGTCCATTACTTCAGTATTCCCGACGATTACAAGGGATCGCCTGCCGGACGATAATGGAGTGGACGAGGCACAGTATGAACTAGAATACGAGGGCCGTGAATATGTTGCAAAATTCCGTAAAATTTCCTTAAAAGAGATGGCGGAGCGTAGTGATATGATTGATGCTGTCGATTACAATGGATATCTGATTGCGATGTATATGTACGATGAGACCGCACTGCATATTGCTTTGCAGGAGGTTGACGATCAGAGCCTTGCTGTGGGCATGATTTATCTGGACAACTATGATGAGGCACTGGAGAGTGTGGAAGAAGTCAGACGTTCTCTGCTTATCGCGTTGATTGACCGTAAAATCAATAAATACATTTCTGCACTGGACGGTATCAGCAAGAAATTGGAAAAAGATAAATATCTGGTCATTCTTAGAAAGAAAGCAATCGCCAGCCTGGAGGATAACCGATTTGACCTGTTGGAAGAGGTTAAGACCGTTAACATCGGTAATGAGATGGCGGTAACCATCAGTATCGGTATTGGTCTGGACGGGCTTTCCTATGCACAGAACTATGAATTTTCCAGAAATGCTATCGACCTTGCACTTGGAAGAGGCGGTGACCAGGCTGTCATCAAAACACCTGAGAGTATTACATACTTTGGTGGAAAGAGCCAGCAGATGGAGAAGAATACTCGCGTAAAGGCGCGTGTAAAAGCGCATGCTCTGCGAGAGATTATTACCGGAAAAGACCGAGTCATTGTTATGGGGCATCGCATGCCGGATGTGGACAGCTTTGGTTCAGCAGTGGGTATTTGCAGAGTTGCGCAGGCGTTGGAGAGAAAAACGCATATTGTTTTAAATGAGGTTCCATCTGCAATTCAGCCCCTGGTTGATTTATTCAAAAACAATCCGGAATATGATGAGGATTTGATTGTCAGCAGCCAGCAGGCTATGGAACTGGCCAATAATAATACAGTGCTTGTGGTTGTGGATGTCAATAAACCGTCTATCACCGAGTGCCCTGAACTACTGAGAACCTGTAAGTCGGTGGTAGTGCTAGACCATCACAGACAGGGGGCAGAGACCATCGAAAATGCAACGCTCTCCTATGTGGAGCCGTATGCATCTTCTGCATGTGAGATGGTTTCGGAGATTTTGCAATACACTTATGACAATATTAAAATCCGCCCGGAAGAGGCAGATTGTATGTATTCCGGTATTATGGTTGATACAAATAACTTTATGACCAAAACCGGTGTCAGAACCTTTGAGGCGGCTGCATTCCTCAGAAGAAACGGTGCAGATGTCACTCGAGTCCGGAAATTGTTCAGAGAGGACGCGTTGGAGTATAAGGCACGAGCGGATGCTGTCAGCCAGGCAGAGATTTACAAGCAGTTTTTTGCCATTTCCGTATGTACCGCAGACGAATTGCCAAGCCCTACAGTAATTGGAGCACAAGCAGCCAATGAATTGCTTAATATCAGAGGAGTGAAGGCGAGCTTTGTCCTGACAGACTATCAAGGCAAGATATATGTGAGCGCACGCTCCATCGATGAGGTGAATGTGCAGATTATTATGGAAAAGATGGGTGGGGGTGGTCATATGAGCACCGCAGCTTGTCAGATGGAAGGCATTGGCCTGGTTGAGGCAATTGGAATTGTAAAACGTACAATAGATGATATGCTGGAAAACGGTGAAATATAGACAGAATTGGAAAGGTACAAGTAGATTATGAAGATTATTTTATTACAGGATGAGAAAAAACTTGGTAAAAAAGGCGATATTATAGAGGCCAGTGATGGATTTGCAAGAAATTATATCTTACCGAAAAAAATCGGTGTAGAGGCAACCTCCAAAAATATGAATGATTTAAAACTTCAGAAGGCAAATGATGAGAAAATTGCACAGGAGAATCTGGATGCAGCAAAAGCCCTTGCTGCTGATCTGGAGTCAAAGCAGATTGTAGTGAAAATGAAAGCCGGAGAAGGCGGAAAAACATTTGGTTCCGTATCTACCAAAGAGATAGCGATTGCGTGCAAGGAGCAGCACGGAATTGAAATTGACAAAAAGAAAATTCAGCTACCGGAAGCAATAAAGAATTTTGGAAACTATGAAGTAGCTATTAAGTTACATCCACAGGTTACAGGAAAGCTTAATGTGAAGGTTACGGAAGCATAAGGGCATAAGTAGCTAAGTCATAAAGTTACTGGAGGAAAGGAAGTAAAATCATGCCCACTATGGACGAAAATGTGTTGAAGCGAGTTCTCCCGCACAGCATAGAAGCAGAACAGTCGGTAATCGGTTCCATGATTATGGATCGAGAGGCCATTGTGGTGGCTTC
>JAILPF010000516.1 GCA_024699575.1 Acetatifactor sp.
TATACTGTATGGCATTTCGTTCCCGAAATACGTTTACGGTGAACGGAGATTCGTTCCGACATGGGCTGATCAGAGTTTCCGATACCAACGCCGGTGAAGGTGCGGATGCATTTACGCTGGAGTCCGGCTTTTTTGTGCCGGAGGCGGTGGCAGAAATGTTTGTGCATCGCAGCAATGATGATCTTTGGATTGGATTTGGGATTCCGGAAAACTGGAAGGAATGTACCTGCAGGGGAATTACTGTTGAGGGGGCTCATCAGGTGGCAGCCTGTTTTGAAAACTATCATTTTAGCCGTGCGGAGCTTTATGCCGGAAGTGAGGATAAACTGGTGATTCATGTCAGAGAAAAGGAAACGAAACTAAACATCCGCTTGAATGGAAAGCATATAGAAAGCACTGAGGTGAAGGTGAAAAAGGGTGATGTGGTTACCGTAAGCGTGAAGGAAACGGAGAGGTGAAATCAATCATGGGAAAGTATGATGGAAGTCAGGATGTACTAAGAGCAATTGTGAACGATGGATTTGCAAAGGGAGCGAATTGTTTGGTTTATCGGGATGGGAAAGAAGAATATTACGGACAGTGTGGAGAAATATCCCGGGAGAGTATCTGCCATCTTTATTCCGCTTCAAAGCCGGTGACTTCCGCTGGTTTTATGCTGGCCTTCGAACGGGGACTTATAGATTTGATGGATCCTGTCAGCAGGTATCTGCCGGGATTTAAAAATCAGAAATACTGTAGGGGCGATGAACTTGTGCCTGTCAGCAGAGAGGTGACCATCAAGGATCTACTTAACATGCAGTCGGGGCTTGTATATCCAGGAGACGGAGATCTGGCTGAAAAATGTATGGATCGATTATTTCAGGATATCGAGAACAAGGTGGGAACGGAGGAGGAATACACCACGAACCAGATTGCGAATATGATTGGACAATCCCCCCTTGCCTTTGACCCGGGGAGACACTGGCGATATGGACTGAGTGCAGATATCCTGGGCGCTGTCATAGAAGTGGTAACAGGAGAGACATTCGGGGAGTTTTTGCAAAGGAATCTGTTTGACCCACTTGGAATGAAAGACACAGGATTTTTTGTCCCGAAGGAAAAAAGAGCAAGAATGCTAAGGGTCTATGATATGCAGGATGGGAAGCTCTGTGAGTACCATGAAAATCATCTTGGAATTAATATAGACATGAATAAAAAACCGCTTTTTGAATCCGGTGGAGCAGGTCTTGTAGGCACCATTGATGATTATTTGAATTTCGCAAAAATGCTTTTAGATGGCGGAAGATTCGAAAATAAGCAAATTCTGGGATCCAATACAGTTAAATTTATGACATCCGGAAGGCTTCACAATGCCATAAAAGATGATCTGCTCAGCTGGAGTGGTCTGGATGGTTTCCAATATGGCAATTTATTAAGAATAGCGGTTGACCCGGGACTTTGCATGTACAATGCGCCAAAGGGTGCATACGGCTGGGATGGTTGGCTGGGATGTTATTTTATGAATATTCCTTCTGAGAATGCCTGTGTCCTGATATTCATGCAGAGGACGGGAGCCGGAATCAGTGAATATACCAGAAGAATGATCAATCAGATTATGAGTGTATAAAAGGGTGCGATGATGAAAAGAATAGGTTTGTGTGGTAAATGGAATATCTGTGGAGATGCGAGAAACTTCGAAGGCTGTGTGCCGGGTAGCGTCTATCAGTCCCTGTACGAAGCGGGACTGGAAGGCGATCCATTTTACAGAGAAAACGAAAAGAAGCTTACTAAGATAAGCTTCTCGGATTTCAGTTATACCAAAGAATTTTTGCTCGCTCCGGAATTCTTAGAGAACGATGCGATTATTCTTACCTTTGAAGGCTTGGATACGATAGCCGATGTCAGCTTAAATGGGAGCAAAATCCTTCACTGCAACAACATGCACGTCAAGTGGGAGAGCTCCGTGAAGGATATTCTGAAAAGTGGAAAGAATGAGCTGAAAGTGGATTTCACGGCTCCTTACAAGGAAGTGGAAAACATAAAGAGAAGACATCCGGATATGGATCTGGATAGACACCTTTTTCAAGCGAGACTGCAGATGAGGAAGGCTGAGTACATGTTCGGCTGGGATTGGGGTCCGGTACTTCCTGATATGGGAATTTACAAAAGTGTATATCTTACAGCTTATCAGGGCGCCAGAATTCTGGATCTGAAAACCAGTCAGGAACATAGTTTTCAGAAGGTGAAAGTGCATGTGGAGTCCGAAATAGAAGCTTATACAGAGGACCACTTTGGGAGAAAATATACATTGCTGGATCCTGACGGAAACGTGCTTGATTCGATTGAGACGGACCAGAAGGAAGTATGTTTTGAAGTGGTAAATCCGAGACTGTGGTGGTGTGTAAACTATGGGGAGCAGCCACTCTACGAGGTCAGATGTCAGGTGATTGGAAATCAGGGGATAGTAGATTCCTCCAGCAGAAAAATTGGTCTCAGAAAGCTCACACTTTGCAGAGAGAACGACCAATACGGACAGAGCTTTTATTTCAAGATTAATGATGTGGAGGTGTTTGCGAAGGGGGCTGACTACATTCCGGAGGACAGTTTGCTTGGAAGATATTCATTTGAACGGACGAAAAAGCTGCTGGATAGCTGCATTGCTGCCAATTTTAACATGATTCGTATCTGGGGCGGAGGAGTTTACACGTCCGAGGAGTTTCTGTCCTACTGTGACCAAAAAGGAATTATGATTTGGCAGGATTTTATGTTTGCCAATATTATTACCATATGGGAGGGAGAGGAACGCAGTAACATGGAGCGAGAAATCCGGGAGAAAATCAAGGATTTTAGAAACCATCCATGTATGGCTCTTCTGTGCGGTAATAATGAAACAGAGCTTATGGTGTGGGATTCCTTCGAGGATAAGTATAAACAGATGTATGTGCAGCAATATGAACACGATATGAAGGAAATTGTGGAGGAGATGTCAGATATATCCTACTGGCCGAGTTCTCCGTCCACCTATGGCGGTATGAAGGATGTGGAGAATCAGAATATCGGCGACAGCCATGATTGGAATGTATGGCACGGCAGAAAACCCTTTACCTACTTCAGATCCACATTTCCGAGATTTAATTCGGAGTTCGGGTTGCAATCTTTTCCGGAGCAAAAAACCATCAACACATATACGTTGCCGGAGGATAGGAATATTTTCTCAGCCGTCATGGAAAATCATCAGAAGTGTGGAACCGGAAACGAAGTGATTAACTATTATATCTCCATGTATTTTAAATTCCCCAGGGACTTTAAGGCATTTATTTACTTATCTCAGGCCATCCAGCTTGAGGGAATCCGGTATGGAGTGGAACACTGGAGAAGGAACAGAGCAAAGAGGCATTGTATGGGAGCATTGTTCTGGCAGGTCAATGACTGTTGGCCGGTAGCTTCCTGGTCATCCATCGATTATTTTGGTCGTTGGAAGGCACTGCAATACGGTGCAAAACGATTTTTCAGAGATGTTCTTCTCTCAGCCTGCGAGGATGGAAACCATGTCGCATTTCATTTGACGAATGATACATTGAGCGCTGTGGAGGGAGTCCTTAAATATGAGCTCTGCGATATCCATCAGGGAATCCTGTTTTGCAAAGAAAAAAACTGTGTGGTTTCCCGACTCAATGCAGAGATGGTAGCCGGAGAAGATTTCAGTGATTATCTTCGGACCGATGAGGAGAGAAGAACACGATATGTTCATTTCTCTTTTTCACCCAGCAATGCGGACCGAGAAAAATTCTGTCAGGATGGCACCGTTTTGTTTGTGAATGCGAAGCATTTTGAATTTCAGGAGCCCAAGATCCAAGTGCATCAGATCGATGCAAGAAGTTATGGTATAACAGCAAATACCTTCTGCAAATTTGTTCGTGTTGAGTTTGAGGAGGACGTCATATTGAGTGACAACTTCTTTGATCTGGTCCCGGATGACAAAAAAGTAATCCATACGGACAAAGAACTGAAAGAATTGCCAAATATATACACATTGTATGACTCCATAGGATAATTGTCGGAAATTGTGAAAAAACAACACGATGGTTGAATTGTGATATATTATTCTTTTCTCCCTTTCTGTAAGATTTAATTATACAAAAAACTTACGGGAAGGGAGATTTTTTATGAAAAACAAATTTGCAAAGTCTTTAAGCCTTGCAACAGCATTTATGATGCTTCTATCGGCATGCGGAAGCAATCCGAGTGCTGATGCAGGTCAGGCAGAACCTGTAGACACCAAAGTTGTTGAAAATGAAGAGGTGCCTGCAGCGGATGGTGAGGAGACGACAGGGGAACCAACAGTTATCCGATGGGGACATAACTGGATTGCGGAGATGGACACGAGCTATGTAGATCCGGTCACCGGCGAATCTCCGCTGGGATTAGAGGAATATAACGCCAGAGTTTATGCGGAGCAGCAAGTTTTGGAAAAGCTGAATGCCAAGATTGAGTTTGTGCAGTATCCAACTGATGTGACAGAGGATATTTTACAGTCCGTACTTGCAGGAGATCCGATTGCAGATATTGTAAGAACCTACAACAACACACAGGGTAAGGTACTTGCCCAGAACGTACTGCAACCCCTTGATGACTATACTTATCTGTTTGAGGATGAGGATGACAAATGGATTCTTTGGGGAGAAACCTATGGACATCATTATTTTTTGAATAACGTAATGCGATTTGGCGCAAATGAGCTTCTCAGCTACAACATCGGAATGCTGGACAAGGTTGATGCTCTTAAGGTGGATGGAAAAACAAAATACCCCGCAGATTATTTTGTGGAGGGAAACTGGACCTGGAGCGTGTTTGAAGATTATTTGCAGAAAGTAAATGATTATTTTAAGCAGGAGTGGGAAGGCTATTACGCCTATCAGACAGATTACAGGGCCGCAGCGCTTGATGCGATATATTCCAATGGCGGCGAGGTCTACGGAGATAGCGGATTCGGAGCGGATTCTCCTGAGGCTAAGGAGGCGATTGAGTTTATAGATTCTCTTATCCAGAAAGGACTTATGTTTAGTGAGAATCAGTACTCTAACACACAGGAAGTACAGGGCCTTATGGACACATGGAGATTCCAGTGGGGTCATACAGCATTTGTAAATCTGCCACAGTGGCTTACAGGAGATATGGTATCACAGTTTGCTGACAGAGGGGATGCGATGGGTGTGGTTCCGTTCCCGAGACCGGATGATATGGCATTTGATGACCAGAACTATCGTCAGTTGAATGATGCAACGGACTGTTATGCGGTTCCTAAGGGAATTTCACCGGAAAAGACAGAGCTTGCTGTCAAAGTATTTAAAGAATATACCCAGTCCTATTACAAGTATCTGACAGGTTCCGATAAAGCGATGGACTATATGACAACGGATGCCGGTATCAGAAATGAGGCAATCAGACTCCACTATGATGTTACCAATGAAGAATACGGTGAGAACATGTTAAAAGGCTTCCAGTATCTGGTTACCGGAGATAACGCATATGTAAATGACTATAGTAAGAATGCAGGTATCTATGATTTTTGGTGTGAGGAAGTCTTGGGAAAATCCTTGTATGGAATCGGTGGGGCACCGAAGTATAGCGTTCAGATGGATGCTTCAAAGGCTCAGATTATGGATGTTATGAACAATTATACTGCTGTACTCAAGAGTGAGGACATTAAAGACAATATTGCTCCCAAGATTACTCAGATCGAGGGAACGGAATTTGTCTTTGCTGCAGGAACAAAAGCGGAAGATATCCAATTGGCCGATCTTGTTTCTATCAATGACAACATTGATGGTGCGCTGGATATTAGTATTGCTTCCGTGGATTATTCCGAGCTTGATTTTGATACTCCGGGCAAATATGACGGAGGAATCAAGGTGGCAGTTAAGGATGCATCCGATAATGAGGCTACCGCGAAGTTTTCGGCAATCATCTATGATGCGGCAAACACTTCTGCACCGAATCTTGTGATAAGACCGGCAGAAGAATTTAGAACAATCGGTTATGAGGAGGATGCCGGCAACATTAACTGGAAGGATGATTTTGTAAGCGAGGCGGCAGATGCAAACGGTCTGGATCTTAAAGACAGAGTGAAAGCTGACCTTTCCGAGCTTGATACGACAACACCGGGGGAATACAGTGTTGTGATCAGCGTGACAGATTATGCCGGAAATGAGACAAGCGAAACCATCACGGTTACTGTTTCTGCCCAAGAATAATTGGAATTTTAACTTCCCCGCCTAAAATATTAGGCGGGGAATTCATAAAAATTCAGGAGGGATTCAATTGAAAAAGCAGGCAGGAAAATTAATTTTGGGAATGGCAGTCATAGCGTTGCTTGCAATTTTTTTTGTGATTAGGAACGGGAAAACAGAGCCGGCATCAGTACAGGTGGATATCAGGGAATACTATGAGGATTCCTACAGGGAATATCTTGAAAAATGTGGATATACCGGTGAGATGTCCGGGGAAGAGGTGCCTGTCAATCTATCGGACTATAGAGCAACGGACGGTCTTGTGGCAGAGGAGGGAAGCAAGGGGATTGCTACTTCAGATACGGGAAAAATCTCCTGGTTGTTTCAGGTGCCAAAGGACGGATTTTACAATATTGAACTATCTTATATCCCACTTCCGGGAACAAATTCGCAGATTACCAGAAAATTGTATATTGACAAGGAAGTCCTGTTTGACGGAATGAATCAAATTGTTTTTAACCGATACTTCGTCAATGCCGATGAGCATATTCAGAAAAAGAACAAGAATGAAATAAGACCTGCGTCACTGGAGATTTATGAGGAGAGACAGGTTTATATAGATGACGCTCAAAAAAGGAGTATTGCACCATACATCTTTTATTTTGAAGCCGGAAAGCATGAAATTGCGCTGGAATCTATTAAAGAGCCCATGATCATAACGGATATCAGGCTGAAAAGCCAGGAACAGTCACCGGATTACGAAGAATACTTA
>JAILPF010000520.1 GCA_024699575.1 Acetatifactor sp.
ATCCCAAGAGGAACAATACGATGAACAAAAGACTGTAATCAAAAAAATACTCTGATTGCTCTTTCCTTTTTCTCTTATATCTTCCTGTCGAAGTTTGCGCCATAAATACTCCTTTACTCATTTAGTCCAGACTATTGACATATTCTTTGAACTCCTGTCCACGCACTTCATAGTTGGGAAACATTCCCCAGCTTGCACATGCCGGAGACAAAAGAACAGCATCTCCACTCTGTGCAAGTTCCGTGCAGAGTTTCAAACACTCATCAAAAGTCTCCGCAAACCGAATGGCTGTAAAGCCATGTTTTCTGGCGCATTCCGCTATCTTTTCTCTGGTCTGTCCAATCAGGACCAGACATTTGACTTTTCCATCAAAGCTCTCAATCCATTCATCATATTCACTCTGCTTGTCATATCCACCGCCTATCAAAATGGTAGGTTTGTGCATTGCCTTGATTCCCTGAATCGCAGCGTCCGGATTGGTTCCCTTTGAGTCATTGTAATAATCCACTCCACCTTTGGTTGCCACAAACTCGATTCTATGTTCCACCGCATGAAAGTTCTTAATTACTGCAAGAATTGTCTCCATTGGAACCTGCATTCCCTCAGCCATCGCAATTGCAGCCATAACATTTTCCACATTACAGATTCCTACCAGATTCATGTCCTGATAGATGTTCAAAAGCTTTGTCACTTTGCCGTCTACACTCTTTACAATCATCTCTCCGTCGAGGTAATAACCATTTTCCAAAATATGAGCAGAAGAAAACAATACCACTTTCGCAGGACATCTCGACGCAAAATCTCTGGTATATTCATTCTCATAATTCAAAATGCAGAGTTCGTCCTTCGTCTGATTGGAAGCGATAGCTTCCTTTGCAGCCACGTAAGCCTCCATCGTGTGATGTCTGTTCAAATGATCGGGAGTAATATTTAACACTGCAGAAACGGTCGGGCGAAAAGTATGTATCGTTTCTAACTGGAAGGAGCTGATTTCTCCCACCGTCACAGTCTGCTGTGTGGTCTTTTTTGCCTCCACTGTATATGGATTGCCGATATTACCGACGACAAAAACATTTTTTTCGCCGCAATGTGCTTTCATTATTTCTCCCATCAGGGTTGTCGTTGTCGTCTTACCGTTTGTACCGGTAATCGCAATCACTTTTCCTTTTTCAAAAAGATATCCTAATTCTATCTCACCCAAAATATCTACGCCACGCGCCCGGAGTCCTTCAACCAGCGGAATATCCGTAGGTACCCCCGGGCTCAATACGCAAACCTCCACCTGTTCTTCTATTTCCTGCGGGAGTTCTCCCGTAATGCATTTTGCATGGCTTTCGGATGATAATTTCCCCTGAAGATCCTTTGAGGTCAATTTCTCGTTACTATCATAAAAAAAGCATTCTGCTCCATCACTTTCCAACAGACCTACTGCACCGACTCCACTGATTCCGGAACCTATCACCAGGCATTTTTTACCATTAAACATATCTCTATCCTTTCCATACTCTCATATATTCCTCATTGATTATACTCCTTAATTCCCAAATACGGAAGAATATTTTCAAAAAGCTGTCTGATGATTGGTGCTGACACCTGACTGCCATAATATACACCCTCTGGATGGTTCACAATGGCTATCGCAATAATCTGCGGATCATCTGCAGGTGCAAATCCCAAAAAAGAAGCAATATATTTCCCGCTTCCTCTTGGAAGTGTCTGACTTGTCGCAGTTTTTCCTCCTACGCGAAAGCCCTCCACCGCACCGTTCTTGCCGGAGCCTTCTGCCACAACCATCTCCAAAATTTCCCTCATCGTCTTACAGGTCTCCTCAGATACAATGCCTGTCTGAACCGGATAACGAAATGTTTTCAGCACTTCACCCGATTTTGCAACAGCTTTCATCCCAAAATGTGGTGTTACACGATTGCCACCATTGATGATGGAAGCTACAGTAGCCAGCAGTTGTACTGCCGTTATTTGAAAGGACTGTCCAAAGGACACTGTGGCAAGTTCCACATTTCCCATATCATCCATCTTATGCATGATAGTTCCAGCCTCCCCGGGCAGATCAATTCCGGTTTTCTTTTTTAGTCCAAACTGTTCAAAATACTGATAATATTTCTCCACACCCAGTCGAAGTCCAACCGTAATAAAAACAGGATTACAGGAGGCATACATTCTTAAATATTTCTGAGACTCTCAAAAACTCCAAACCATCTTTAAATGCCTCTTCTAACACTCCCGTGCCTATTTCTAATGCTGATCCATCTTTATATAAACCTACATTGTTACGAAGTTTTGCCTCCATGTTACCATTGCTGTTTCTTACAAATATGATCTCTTTCATAATGTCTTTTCTCCTTATCTCATTATTAAAAATTAAATACACTTTATATCATCAACAAGTCATTTTTTAGGTATACATTCATAT
>JAILPF010000541.1 GCA_024699575.1 Acetatifactor sp.
GATGATTCACTCAGCCATAGCGTTGGTAATTCAGACAGTTGTGGCGATGGTGCTGGTGTTCTTTACAGACCTGGATGTATATGGAATTGCCATTGCGAATACACTTTATTATTTGATTGTGAGCACTTTAAATCAGCTTGCGGTACGAAGAGCATTGGGATACAGACAGGAGATGACAACCACATTCCTACTGCCGGCTATTGCCTCTGCGTTCATGGGCGTTGCGGCATGGGCTGTGTATGAAGGAATGTATATTTTGACAGAGTCCATGAGAATCGCAGTTCTTCCGGCGATTTTTTTGGCAGTGATTGTGTATTTTACCATGCTCTTACTTATGAGAGGAATTTCGGAAGAAGAACTGCGAGGTTTCCCAAAAGGACATGTGTTGGTAAAGATTGCAAAGAAGTGCCGACTACTCTGATATCATTTGGATTCCCGAAATATCGCTGTCAATCATTAAGGAGTAGTTGGTGTAGTATACCACAAAGCCCGGTTTGGCACCGCTAGGCTTTTTCACATGCTTTTTCTGAATGTAGTCAATTTCTACTTTCTCCTGACTGCGTCCTTTGGAGTAGAAGGCGGCAAGACGCCCTGCTTCCTCGAAGGTGGAGTCGGGAAGGTCGGTTTCTCCGTTTGTCTTGACTACGACGTGTGAACCCGGCATACCTTTGGCGTGGAACCACCAGTCGTTTCCGGTTGCAAATTTGAAAGTCAGTTCATCATTCTGGAAGTTGTTTTTACCCACATATATATGATACCCATCGCTACTGATGTAGTGGAAGGGTTTGCTGGTAATTTTCGCTTTCTTGGAGCCACCTTTGCGGTGAATATATCCGCTTTGGGTGAGCTCTTCTTTTATTTCCACCAAATCTTCTTCCTGGAGGGCGATATCCAGTGCTGTACTGATGGATTCCAGATGGGTGATTTCTTCTTTTACTTCCTGCGTAAGTGTGGATAACGCCTCAAAAGTTCTTTTCAGTTTACCATACCGGTCAAAATACTTTTTTGCATTTTCGGTGGCGGACAGGGTAGGGTCCAGAGGAATTGTCACCGGCTCATTGGTGTAGTAGTTTACTGCCTCCAAGCTTTTCGCGCCGGGAGCTGCACTGTAACCGTAAGTGTTTAAAAGTTCACCATAGATGCGGTATTTTTCTCTTTTCTCCGTGTCCTTCATCTGCTGAAGCTGTAAATCGTATTTCTTAACATTGCGCTCTAAGGCAGTCTGAACAATTCTTCGTAAATCAGCAGATTTCTGGCGTATTCTTGTGTAAGTATTTTTTTCTGCATAGTACTGTTCCAAAAGCGCAGAGATGGAAGGGTAGGGAACCGTGTGATCCTCTCCGTTTTCATAAAGAGTGAGTGCAACAGCTGCATACTCTGTCGGAATTTTACCGGTGTAGGCGATGACAGGGGCAAACTGTTCCTGTGATATTTCCTTCATCATTCCGGAGAATGCATCAAAGAGGCGTGAATAATCTGCCTCTCCCATGGCGGCAGTAGGCCGGTCACCGTCCACGTCTGCACGGTGGCAGATCTCCTGAGCCAGAATGGGAGAAATACCGGTGTAACTGCCGTAGATAGCTTTGTAAACCGGAGCCGGTCTGGATGCAATTGTATCATGAAAATCGGATGAGGTTGCAGTGAGGGCATCCTGTTTTTCCTGAGTCTGAACCACGAAATACTGTTTGCCCGGCAGAACTTCCCGGACGCTGCTGACTGCGGAGGAGATATGCTTGATACTGTCGATAATCATATCTTCTTCATTGCAGAATATAATATTACTGTGCTTGCCCATGATTTCAATCACCAGAGTTTTCTGACATAAGTCCCCCATTTCGTCCAGATGCTCTATATGAATGCGCACGATTCGTTCCAGTCCCGGCTGAGTGATGTCTGTGATGCGACCGTTCTGAAGGTGCTTGCGAAGAAGCATGCAGAAATTGGGGGCGGTCATGGGACTGGGCTTATTGTTTTCCGTAAGGTAAATGAGTGGGAGAGATGCATCTGCTGAGATGCAGAGTCTCTTTTGCCCATTTTGAGTTTTTATAGTCAGCAGGAGTTCATCGGTTTCCGGTTGGGCGATTTTGTAGAGTCTTCCGCCAATCAATTCCCGTCTTAATTCCGACACAACACCGGCTATAGTAACGCCATCGAATGCCATTTGAATAGTTCCTTTCTTTATAACAGATTAAATGAGATAAAAGTAATTATAGCAGAAATTTGTTGGTATTTATATAAAAATTCATAAAATATTTGGCAAAAAATTGCTTGCAATCTATTTTGAAAGAGTTATAATAAAAAGTTGTGCGTAAATATAATTGACCAGATGAGACAAGAAGGTAAGGCGATAAAATGAAGCGATTTTTAGCGTATTTGTTAAGTGCAGTATTAATTGTGGAGGTAGTATCCAATACACAGATCAGTGTTAGTGCGACTGAGACAGTCAGTGGAAATGAATTGACAGCCAGTGGAAATGATGTGAGTGGTGGAGATGCTGAAAATGAGGGAAATGAAAACTCCGGACTGACAGGATTCTTCATGAATCTGTTGACAGTTCAGACCACCTCAAATGCACCTGCACGTGAAAATGAGTTAGAGGATTACAGTGATCTAAATTTATCATTTCCGTCTGTGACAGTCACCACGTCAGAGAGTACGACTCCACAAGCGTTGGTGAAAACAGGTGATACATACAATCTTCCGGATGGCGTGACAACCGCTATGGTTGAGAGTGTGAACTTTACCATGAGAATGAATATTAGAAATGATCGTACTTTAAAAGGTGGCGATTATTTTTCGATTGATTTTCATCCGGTTACGCAGATAACACCTAATGAATATGCATTGACATTAGATGATGGAACCCCGGACGGACTTCCGTATGGATATGTAATCTTTGAAACAATTCCGGATGACGGCACTACACCGGAGCATCCAAGAATGACAGTTGTTTTTACAGACGAGATTGATGCGGATAAGGGTAATCTGAATTTGACAGGTACTGTCAGAGTATCCATGCGCTTAAATCAGGATGCAGACGAATTGCAATCCGGAAATGATAATTATCTGGACATTACCCCGGCAAATTTTACACCCGAATATCAGGTAGTAATTCCGCCCAAAGCAACGGATTTAGAGGGAATTACGAAAGTGGGAGTGGTAAATCCTGCAAACAATCAGATTACCTGGACCGTTGTAGTCGGTACTGAAGATGCATCCGCAGGCTTGCCATTAAAGGGAATTGAGATAGAAGATACTTTGGATAATAATCAGGCTATGGTTCCCGGTACTGCAAAATGTAACGGAACGGATATCACTCTGACACAGAATGGTTCCTCCTACACTTATACGTTCCCGAATGACAGTACTGTGCAGGCACCTGCCACATTTACTTATGTGACAGAACTTACGGCAGAGGCTTTCCAAAAAATCTTTATAAACAATCAATTAAGCGCTGTAACCAATAGCGTGGAGATTCATGAAGGAACTTCTGATTTAAATGTAAATGACGTGCATGCACAAGCTTCGGTCAGTGATTTCAAGAAGGCAGATGAGTTGGAGAAGAATGGCGAACGTATCGATGAGATGCATGTAAAGTGGACGATTCTGCTGAATAAGAATAAAGCAAATGTATGGAAAGCAGATGTGTATGAGCCGTTGGTTCAAGCGTTCCAATTTATTACGGATGATGCGGTTAATTATCCGATTAAGGTTACGAACGTAGATACGAATGCAACTTTAGAACTGACAGAAACTTCCAGCCCTGTCAAGTACAGCGTTTCTGAACCGGATGCCGATGGAAAGGTGACAGTGACCTTCCATTTTACACAGAACTTCAGTAATACATATAAAATCGAATTTTATACGGAGTTTGATCCTGCTGTGTCAACCGGACTTAATGATTCCTTTTCGAATCAAGCGTTTGTCGAGGCATACTACCCTTATGGAGGGGAAGGAATCGGGCCCTCTATCCAATATGGTTCCCCTAATGTGGAAATGCCATATCATTCTTCTTATGTTCAGAAGAAAGTACTATCAAAGAATTTGACAGAAGGTACCATCACTTGGGAGGTGAGACCTTTTACTAAAATGTCGACATCGGGCAGTGCGGTTTTGACGGATTTCATTGAGTCTATACAGGAGTTGGATGAATCATCCATTGAGCTGACTTCGGGCGGAGCTGCTGTGGATTCATCTATGTATCAATTGGAAGTTTTAATGGTTGATTCCAGTGTGCACCCCGGATTTAACAAGGAAATAAAAGTCACTTTTATGGAGGATATTCCTCAAGCGACCTTCAATACCTATAAATTAACCTATAAGACAAAAGCATTACCGTATTTTTATGAGAACAATGATGATACAACTGTTTACAGAAATACTGCGCACTTGGATATTGATGGCGGTGAGTCCGAAGCGACAGCAACCACCACCATGCCCAATGAGCTGATAAAGAAAAACGGTGAAGTTATCTATGATGACACGGAGCATATAGGATATTTCCATTATGAGATTTTTGTAAATAAAAATCATGCTAATCTGGAGTACCCTGTTGTGACGGATGATTTGAGTAATGCGTTTACTTATCTTTCCAATGGGGTGGAGACGCCGCTCCCGCCAAGCTACTATGAGATTTGTACAAGCGGAAATCATGCCACAGATTTTTCTGTTAAGGCAAAGAATGCCACAGATTATTCAGCGGCAACTGCATCAGATGGAGAACTTGTTGTTTCCGGAAAAACAGTTACATTGACAACCGGTAAGGCTACTACCACGGATTCCTATAAAGTGGATATTTGGGTGAAACTTACGGATGCCGGAATTGAGCAGCTTCAGCCGGAGATTTCCGGAGCGGACGGTGCGTTGAAAAATGCAGTGATTTCCGGGGAAAATCAGGCAAAATTAAATGCACAGAATCTTCAAAATGCCGGCACTCCAGAGGACATTTTCAGTAATGCTGTTGAGAGTGTAACGGATGCGGAGAAGATGATTAATAAGCTCCTTTCCAAAACATGGGCTGTAAACGGGATGGAAATAGACTGGGTTCTGAATGTAAATCCCATGGGTGCGGATATTGCAGGGGACACAATCGAGGACATTATACCGGTTGGATTATATCTGGATAGAGATTCCGTAAAAATCAGAGAGGCAACTCATGAGAATCATGGAACTGGTCTGGCACAGGGAAGTAATAGTTGGACTTCTATTGATAAAACGGTAGAAAGAAATAAAGATAACGGGACTACGAAGCTTACCATTCATATTCCGGATGAAGGTCCCTCAAATCATAAAAGTTATCAGATTACCTATAAAACCCTTGTAATGGATATTCCGGATGATGGTACTTTTGAGAACAGCGCGAAGCTTGTGGATAATACCAAGGATGCATCTGCTTCTGCAACTGCTGTACTTGACCAGGGGGTGTCATCCAGCGGTTCCAAACTGATAAAGTTGAAATTAAAGAAAGTGGACAGCTTATCCTCCACTGCGAATGGATTCCTTCCGGTAGCCGGAGCTCAGTATGGCTTATTTACAAGCAATGCTACAGATGCAAATGGGAAACTTTTAGAGGATAATTTGCTGGACAGCGCTTATACAGACAGTAACGGCGAATGCGTTCTCTCCATGATTTCCGATAATCAAACGAATACGAAGTCTTTTTATATACAGGAAATCGGAGAACCGGATTCCAGCCAAAACGGTGGCCCTTATAAATGGAACTCCACTGTTTACGGCCCTTATGCCGGGGCTGATTTGCTGACAAGGAAAGCAGCAGCCGGAAATAAGCCGATTTCGATTGTTCCTGTAGGTGGTACGGAAACAGACAATTACTTCAGAGACGAAAGAGAAAGAGCATCTGCAAAGACAAGTGATGCTGATTTCTTGAAAAGTTTTGTGAGAGAGGAGGGAAGTACCATCACCATTACCGGGTTAACCTCCAACTTTAAACTGTATCTCTATCCGACGAACCGTTTTAATTCTGACATAAAGAATACTGTTTATTTTACAGAGAGTGGGAATGGAGAGTATACTTACAGTGCTACAGACACAGGTGCGGTAACTGTGCTTCAAAATGCACCATCTGTGGCAAATGGAGAAAACAAGGCAAGCGGACAATTGAAATTAAACGATTTGCCATGGGGATATTATGGTCTGGAGGAAACCTCTGCTCCCGATGGATTTAATGCGAAGACCAAGACGATGCATTATTTCCGAATCTGGGAAGATTCATCGGTACAGATGGTGACTACCTATTATGATGAAAATCGCAGGGAAATGAATCCACAGCCGACTGGACCGTGTGAGATTATCAACACACCTACCAATGTGTTGATTCAAAAGAAATCGACCACCGGTGCAGCACTTTCTAACGAGGCGCTTGCAAATTTGGAATTTAAATTGACAGGTGGAGAATTTGATGATCCAAATGCGATTACAATGACCGGTGCAGAGTTGAACGTTGGTAAGAAACTTTATGGTGTGTTAAAAACAGGAGTGGAGTATACCCTGACTGAGGTACATGCTCCCGATGGTTATCAGTCTATTGGAACCTTTAAATTTAAGTTAAAGGCTGAGAACGGTAAGATGGAAATCACCCAGAATCCGGGAACGGCACATGGCAAGATTACGGATACTTATACTCTAGAAGATAGTTCCAACAATGTTATTGATTTACATACCCTCAAAATAGAGGATAAGCCGACCAGTCTTACCGTAAAAATTGTGGACCAAAATGGTGTTGTTATTTCTACGGATGAGCTTGCTATTAAGCCGGATGTTTCAGCGGGAAATGCAGGCGTGATTGTCGATAAGGCGCTTGATGCGAATGGTGCATATCATCTGACACCGAGCGCAACAACCGGTTCGGAAACTCTGACGGCCAATCTTTCCGCGGGACAGTATATTTTAAGCCAAACTGAGGAAGAGAGTGGATATCTGAATCTTGAAAATGTAAAAGTTAAGTTTTCAATTAATCCGGAAGGAGTGGTTACACTTGGAGAAATTACCGAAAATGGTAATCCGCTGATTAGCAATGCTCAACATTTTTCCGCAACTTTAAGCGGAACTACCATTACCATCAAGAATAAGAAAATTCTGGCAAATGCCAAGATTATGA
>JAILPF010000013.1 GCA_024699575.1 Acetatifactor sp.
CTTTGAATAAATCATGTGAAATCTCCTTTCAATTCTCTTGCGTAGACTATTGATATTTTTTTATCATAATCACCGTGTTCATTTTCTCACATTTAGCATGAAAAATCCAGTGCTTTTTCATAAAAATTATTGTTTTGCGACAATCTCTTTTGAATTTTTAAAAATATGGTACGGAGGAATAACTCCTCTCACACAGGATGTGGGATAAACATTGGAATTTCTACCAATAACTGTACCGGGATTTAACACACTGTTACATCCGACTTCCACATTGTCGCCCAGCATTGCCCCCATTTTTTTCAAACCTGTTTCATAGATTTTGTCGGTATCTTTTACAATAACCAATGTTTTGTCACTTTTCACATTTGAGGTGATAGATCCGGCTCCCATATGAGACTTGTAACCCAAAATACTGTCCCCCACATAATTGTAATGCGGAACCTGCACCTTATTAAAGAGTACAACATTTTTTAACTCTGTGGAATTTCCAACCACGGCGCCTTTTCCTACAATTGCATTTCCTCTTACAAATGCACAATGTCTGATTTCTGCGCCTTCATCAACGATGAGCGGGCCGTTCAGACAGGCAGTAGGTGCAACAGTTGCAGTCTTTGCAATCCAGATATTTTCACCCTTCTGCTCATAGATATCGGAAGGAAGTCTTTGCCCTAATTCTATGATATAGTCATGAATTTTTGGAAGAACTTCCCATGGATATTTTATTCCTTCAAACAAATCAGCTGCAATGGTTTCATTTAAATCATATAAATTTTGAATGGAAATATCACTCATTTTCTTTTACCTCTATCGTTTATTTTTTATAATTTGCTTCCGCATTTCTAAAACATGCGTATAAAACTCCTTGATTATTCAAGGTTTTTACTATATTTGTTCTACGGGTTACAAAATCTGACAATTTTGTCATGTATTCGTCCGATGAAATGTTTCCATCTGCCACCAGTGTCAGACCTTTTTCCCAGCTTGCAGTCAGTGCCGGATCAAGCAGTGGACGAATTGAACTGTTTACAACATCATAAATCATCTCTCCCATAAGGGTTGGTGTGAGAATTTGTGTTTTCGCATTCAATGCAAGATACTCGATATTAACCAGTTTTTTTAGAATTTCCGCTCTTGTCGCACTTGTTCCGATTCCACTTCCTTTTATCTGAGCACGCAACTCTTCATCTTCGATAAATTGTCCGGCATTCTCCATCGTAAGAATAATACTTCCGGATGTATATCTCTTTGGAGGTGAGGTTTCACCTTCTTTGATTTCGTAGGATTCTGCTATAAGTGACATCCCTTTCTTTAAAGAAGGAAGAATACTCTTAAATGCATCATCACATTGTTCTTCTTCGCTCTCAGTGTCAGGCTTTTCCTCTTTTTTGCTATCCTTTTTAAAAGACAATTCTGTAACTTTCAGATAGCCTTCAACGGTAAGCAATTTGAAGTTTGCAAACAACTTTTCAAAACCAACTGCAACAGTCAAAGTATATTTTTGAAATTCCGCAGCCGGATAGAAAATGCTCAAAAATCTTCGAGCAATTACCTCATACACTTTTGCGGAGGTGGGAGCAAGATTATTAAGATTATTTAATCCCTGCCCGGTAGGTACTATCGCATAATGGTCCGTTATCTGTTTATCATTCACATATCTTGTTTTGGCAATTCCCTTATAACTTCCGGCCGAAAGAATTTCCGATGCAAAAGCAGACACAGGCTGGTAAGCTCTTAATCCACCGATATTTTTATGAATTTCTTTTGCAACTGCTGTCGATAAGACTCTGGCATCCGTACGCGGATATGTAACCATCTTTTTCTCATATAATTCCTGAACAATTCGTAAAGTCTCGTCAGGGCTGATTTTGAAAAGCTTTGAGCATTCGTTCTGAAGCTCGGCAAGGTTAAATAAAAGGGGAGGATTCTTTTTTTCTTTCTTTTTTTCAATATTATCAATGGTAATCTGATCCGATGTAAAAGCAGTTAATTCCTCAATCAGCTTCTCGGCATTACTTCGTTCTTTAAAGCCATTTTCTTTGTAAAGGACCGGAGATGCATAATATTTTGAACCTTCAACCGCTTTCCATTCCGCACTAAATTGATGCCCTTCAAGCCCAAAATTTCCCATTACACGATAAAATGGAGTTTTCACAAAAGAACGGATTTCTCTTTCACGATTGACAATCATGCCCAGAACACAAGTCATTACACGGCCTACAGAGATGACAGCCTTATCCCTTTTCAGATAGTCTTTTACAGTTTTACCATACTTTAATGTCAGCACCCTGGAAAAATTAATACCCATCAAATAATCTTCCTTGGCACGTAGATAGGCTGCATCACTTAAATTATCATATTCTGATAAATCCTTTGCCTCCCGAATCCCTCGCAGAATTTCCTCTTCTGTCTGGGAATCAATCCAGACTCTTTTTCTGATTTTTCCTTTCACTCCGGACATCTGTTCTACAAGACGATAGATGTATTCTCCTTCTCGACCGGAGTCGGTGCAGACATAAATGGTCTCAACATCCTGCCTGTTTAACAGAGAATTGACAATTGTGTATTGTTTTTTTGCACTTTCTATTACTTCATATCGAAACTGTTTGGGAATAAAAGGGAGTGTATCAAAACTCCACCTCCTCAGGCTTTCATCATAAACCTCAGGATAACTCATAGTTACCAAATGACCAACACACCATGTGACGATGGCTTCATCCGATTCCATAAAACCATCTTTTGATTTCATTTGATATTTTAAAGCATTTGCAAATTCACGCGCCACACTGGGCTTTTCTGCAATAAATAAATCTTTGCCCACCACATCAACATCCTTATTTAAAAATACGAATTAATTCAACATCACCCGTTGCCGATAACTTCATTAATTCCGCCGAAAATCCTTTTTCACAATATAAGTATAACTTAGGACTTGCAATTTTGGCTTTCTTAATGCAGAATCGCAGCCACTCATAATCTTCCATCGTCATTTGACGGCAATAACTGCAATTAGCAACAATCATTTGCCCGTTTGTACCTTTGGCAACTACATCTAAACTACATGATTTGCCAAGCCATTCACCAATATAGCTTGCTGTTTCTCTGATACTTTCACGACATATTTTTCGATATGCTTCCTCAATATAAGCAGGCATTCTGTCTTCCAACTCCTGCTCATAAAATTCCTGGGGTGTAATGCGTTGAAGCAAACTCATATTTGGAAACAGAAATCGATAATAAAATCTAACATATGGATTTGTAATCCGGTAAACTCCTTTCTGAGTATCCGAATAACTGTCTGTCTCATAAGAATAAACTTTTTCTACAAGGTCTAGTTCCATCAGATTTTTCAAATACACACTGATTTTTGCTCTCGAAAAACCGGTATGTCTGTAGATATCATTCAACTTATTACAATTATTGGCAAGGGCAGATAATATAGTACTATATACAGCCGGTTCGCGCAACTCTTCCGAAAGAATAACTGAAAGTTCACTGTATAATCTGCTT
>JAILPF010000028.1 GCA_024699575.1 Acetatifactor sp.
TGTACAGGTTGCTTCACTTACAAGTGTTGTTGCATCCTGTAATTCTGTCTTTGTAAAGTTATGTCCAAGTGCAGGAATTACTTCTGCTGCTTCGATTTCATTTTTGCTGTATTCTTCGCTATCTCCGTATAACTTATTACATACATCGCATGACCAGGAATCTTTTAATCCGCTTGCTGTACAAGTTGCAGAAGTTCCGTTATGTTTTGTAAAATGATGTCCTAATGGTGTTCCTGTTTCAAATGTTCCACCATATTCATGTTCACATCTACTACAGCTCTTATAATAAACTGCTTTGTCCGAACAGGTTGCCGCTGTGATAAGATGAGCCGCTTCTACATCTTCAATATAGTCATGTCCAAGTGCCGCAAGTGTTACTGAAGAGTTTGCAATTACGCTGGATACGATTTCCGGACCTTCCTCGCCTTCTTCTTCTTTGTATCCATTAGCAGTTGTAAAGTAATTTCCACAAGTTTCACAAGTCCAGTATTCAATATTTCCAAATTCCGTACATGTTGGAGCTACTGCCTCTGTGTGTGACATTATATGAGCTTTCTTCGCAATTCTAATCTGCTCTGCCGTTAACGGAATCGTGCTGTTAATGTCTTTAAAGTTATTTTCACATCTTGAGCAGTGATAGTATGCGATATTTCCATCGTGTTCACAGTTAGCGGTTGTATTTGGAACTCTTGTTACCAAATGTCCCATAGGATCGATTACGGTATCTTCTTCTTCAATTCTGGAAGAAATCCGTCTGCCGTTTACTTCTGTGAAACCACTTTCTGTTGTAAAGCATTTATTACATCTGTCGCATGACCAGTATTCAATATTTCCGGCAGTATCACAGGTCTCTTCAACCGCATCGTGATGTGTCATATTGTGACCACTTGCATTGATTACGGTATCCGCAAGTGCCACTTCTGAAGATTCTCCTTCGTGTTCACTTCCCAACGGATAAACACCGTCTTCTGTGCGATAGATCTTTCCACAAGTATCACAAGTCCAATACTCGATGTTACCGGATTTTGTACAGTTTGCCGATACTGCATCTGTATGCTGCATGATATGTGGTCTCTTTACAATAATTACAGAGTCCGGTTCTACTTCTTTAATTGCATCTGCATCTCTAAAAGTCTTATGACAAGCTGTACATTCCCAATAAGTGATGTTTCCTGCTTCTTCACAGGTTGCACCTTTTGCACTATGTTTTAATAATGTGTGGGAAATCACCGGTGTAACAGTCTCCTCTAAAGTTACTTCGCTGGATTCGATAACTGTTTCCGGCTCTTGTCCTTCTTCTTCCGGTTCGATAGTTCTTTCTTTCGTTCCGGTTGCTGTGCTAAATAATTTATGACAATCTTCACAAGTCCAATATTCAATATTTCCGGTAGAAGTACAGGTTGCTGCAACAGCCGGTGTACTTTCTTCTGCCATATGATGATGTCCAAGCGTTGCCTTAGGAACTATAAGTTCTTCATCTGTAACTTCGCTGGATACCAATTCTCCACCTACGATTTTTGTTCCGCTTGCTGTACTGAATTTCTTATCACAGTTTCCGCAAGTCCAGTATTCAATCACACCGGTTGCACTACAGGTTGACTCAACTCTTTCGTGATGAGTAGTCATATCGTGATAACCTATTGTTGCTATAGGAATAACGGTAGCTTCCAGTTCGATTTCACTGGATTCTCCATTCGGTAACAGACCGGATTCGGTACTGAAATACTTATCACATCTGTCACAATACCAGTATTCTGTATTTCCTACGCCGATACAACTCTGTGTCGTTGCAGCTGTATGTGTCATATGATGTCCTAACGGATCAGTTGCAACCTTAGTTGTATATCTGTAATCTTTTCCATTGAAGTTAAACTCTGCTGTGATGGTAGACATGCCACCTTCTGTACAGGTTGCCGTATTTACATTCGTTACATCTTCTCTTAACACTTCCGTATGTCCACACTGTGCTTTTCTGTCGCAATCAAATGATACGGTTGCGTAGCTGTAATCATCTGCCCATTCCAATACAGGAGCTGAATTATCATAACTGTGTGTGCCCTGATATGTAACGTTTTCGCTACTAATTATCGTACCACAGTCCTTACATTTACGAACCAATGTGTAGGATGATGTCTGCCCACAAGGTCTTTCATTGATATTTGTTTTTACTTCTTCTATATCATGTTCTGTCTTAGGAATTTCTGTGACTTCTTTTCTTGCTGTACATCCTTCATTCTGACAATGAATGGATTTTTCACCTGTTTCCTGACACGTTGCCGCTCTATCGATTGTGTAATCATCCGCCCAATTATGCTCAACGTTTGCTGTAATTTTTACCGCACGGGTAGGCATGGTAAATGTCGTTGTCGGTGCACTTGAATCTGCAAGTGTAACTTCACCTTCATTTACAGTCCAGCCATTAAAGATTTCACCATCTGTATAATCAGCATTAATCGTTACAACTTCGTCTCTTCCATATCTGTAATCATCAGAATGTCCACCGTTTAATGACAATTTATAGGTCTTTGCAGCGTTTACGCTGTCCTCGCCACCAATACCAATCAATACGCTAAATTGCTTTGTTTCACCCGGTGCTACACTTCTATTCTTCCAGTGCCAGGTTGCTCCGGAATCCTCACCATTCGTAAGGTCGCCTGTCGGGATGTCAGCAAAATAATTATCTCTTCTAATATCGTAGGCACCATACCAGAAACCATCTACATCCGTAACTCCCTTATAACCGATTCCAAAGAAGTTAAATCTGGTACCAACACCCCTTTCTTTCATAGAGAAACCTGTTGCATCACCATCTACTTCAATCTTTGTGATTGGCGCATGGTCATCGCCACCTATCTGTACATCAGCTCCACAGGCGAGTGCAAACGGAATAGTGTCATTTGTAGTATTCTTTACTGAATAGGTAAGCTTCAAAATTATTCCGCCATACAGAAAATCGACATCACACTTGGTCTGTAAACCAATGTTCGCCACATCACTAAATGTCGGACCGGCGTTTACACGAACCCAGTTGTTTTCAACTGATGTGTCCCCGTTCATATACCGATTCACC